>JAJYAR010000081.1 GCA_021779435.1 bacterium | reverse complement strand
CCGACGTCGCGAACGAGTGGTTCGGCCGTAGGGGCAAATTCATTTGCGACCCGAAAGGGCAGCGGCATGGCGTTCGCAACGCCCCAAGCCTTCGCAGAAAAATCTGCTCCTACCGGGAACAGGGATGGTCTGGTTGGAGGGCGTGGTGTTTTTGTAAATATCTGTTGATAAGAGGACTGCGCGTCAGTGAAACAATGCGGGGGCTGCTGCGTCTAAACCGGGCATGAATCCGAGCCTTTTTCGTTACTGCCCGCGGCTCATCCGCGGAGCGTTCCGCCTGGGCGCCGCTGTTGCCGCGTTTGGAGCTGTGGCTCCCGGCCTTCGAGCGCAGGCAAATGTGCCGGATGCGCCGGCGGCGGTTGTCGAACGCCCGCTTGCGCCGGCCGCCAACGACACGCCGGAGGCGCAACCGTCGCCCCTGCATGTGTGGGTGCCGGGCCATTGGCGCTGGAGTCAGGGTTCCTACGTCTGGGTGGCCGGCGACTGGCAGGTGCCGCCCGTGGCGAACTCGACCTGGTTCGGTCCGCAGTGGGTTCAGCAGGGGAACGGCTTCGTCCTTCGCGACGGGTACTGGCAGCAGGTGCCGCCGGCTCAGGAAAGTGGACAAGGCGCGGCTTGGACGACGCAGCCGCCACCTCCGCCCCGGCCCGAAACCATCGCCGAGCGGCCTGCGCCGAATTACGTGTGGATCCCGGGATTCTGGGATTTCCGCGACAACCAGTTCCGGTGGATCGACGGCAGGTGGGACGTGCCGCCGCGGCCTGACGTGACGTGGGTGGGAGCGCATTGGGAAGCCCGCGCCGATCGTTTTGTTCTCGTGCCCGGTTTCTGGCGTGACCTTCGCGTCGCCGCCCCGGCTGTGGTTGTCCAGCAGGCGCAGCCCGCGCAGACGGTTACCGTCGTGCAGCCCTCCGCTCCGCCCGCGCCACAGGTCGTGGTCATGGGACCGCCGCCTTCGCCGCGCACCGAAATCGTCTATGCGCGCCCCTCGCCGTCGCATGTCTGGATTTCAGGATACTGGGCCTGGCAGGGAAACCGCTACGTGTGGATCGGGGGACACTGGGAACGCCCGCCCCACGGCCGCCGCGGCTGGGTTGAGCCCCGCTGGGAACGGCGCGGTGGCACCTACGTGTTCGTCCAGGGACACTGGCGTTGAGCGCGGCTCGCGCCGCGCTCAGAACGTGCATGGGTTCAAGCGCCGAAGGTGTCCCTGGGAGCGCAGGCTGCCAGATGCCTGATCGAAGGCGCGGCACAGTTTCGTACGGGCACGGGTGCCCGTACCGCCCAACCCTGTGAACCGCGAAGCACCGCTGAAAGCCGGTCAGGTGTAGGTTGCGCGCTTGGCGCGCAACGTTGCGAGCAAGCTCGCAACCTACATTGCCAGTCCGGGACTGCCTCACGCCTTCGCGCTCATTCCTGCCCCCACGTCTGGCGCTGGAATGACGCTCGCGGCCTGTGACGACGTCAGAAGTCGGCTGTGCCTGGCGTCCGGGCGAAGGGGATCACGTCTCGGATGTTTCCAACGCCGGTGACGAACATCAGCATCCGTTCGAAGCCGAGGCCAAAACCGGCATGCGGCACCGTGCCGTAGCGGCGCAGGTCCAGGTACCAGCTGTAGTCCTTCTCGTTGAGGTGATGACGCGCCATGTTTTCCTTGAGCACGTCGAGCCGCTCCTCGCGCTGGCTGCCGCCGATGATTTCGCCGATGCCCGGAACGAGCAGATCCATCGCGGCGACGGTCTTTCCGTCCTCGTTCGCGCGCATGTAGAACGGTTTCAGGCTCTGCGGATAATCATAAACCGTGACTGGGCACTTGAAGTGTTCCTCCGCGAGGAAGCGCTCGTGCTCGCTCTGGAGGTTTTCGCCCCAGTGCACCTCGTGCTCCCATTTCCGGCCGGCGTTTTCCAGGATCTGGATCGCCTCGGTGTAGCTGCACCTCTGGAAGGGACGCTCGAGCACGAAGTCGAGCCTGGTTAGCAGTTCCTTGTCGACGAACTTGGAGAAGAACTCGAGGTCGCCGGCGCAATGCTGGCGCGCGTCGCGGATCAGGTGTTTCACGAACTCCTCGGCGATCTCCATGTCGGCCGCCAGATCGCAGAACGCCATTTCGGGCTCGATCATCCAGAACTCCGCCGCGTGCCGCGACGTGTTGGAGTTCTCGGCGCGGAAGGTCGGGCCGAAGGTGTACACGTTCGACAAGGCGCACGCGAAAATCTCGGCCTCGAGTTGTCCGCTGACCGTCAGGTACGTCGGCTTCGCGAAGAAGTCCTGCTTGTAGTCGATCGTCCCATCGGGCGACTTGGGCGGATTCCTTGGGTCGAGCGTGGAGACGCGGAAGAGTTCGCCCGCGCCCTCGCAGTCACTCGCCGTGATGATCGGCGTGTGGACGTAGAAGAAACCGCGCGACTGAAAGAACTCGTGCACCGCAAACGCGAGCCGGCTGCGCACCCGGAAAACGGCTCCGAAGAGATTCGAGCGTGGACGCAGGTGGCCGATCTCGCGCAGGAACTCGAGTGAGTGGCCCTTCTTCTGAAGCGGGTAGGTTGCGTCCGCTTCGCCCACGACCTGGACCTTCGCGGCGACGACCTCCCATTTCTGTCCCTGACCCTGTGAAGGCACCAGTTTGCCCTGCACGATCAGCGCCGTCCCCGTCGTCACTTTCTCGATGGACGAATACTCGGGCAGCGTGGCATTCGCGATCACCTGGATCCCCTTCATCGAGGAGCCGTCGTTGAGCTCGATGAACGAGAAGGCCTTCGCATCGCGCCGGGTTCGGACCCAGCCGGCGAGAGTGATGGCGTCCATTGGCCCGGAGGCCGCAAGCGCGTCCTTGACGAGAGTGCGTTGCATGGGGGTTCAACGAAGCCGCGGTCGTGACCGGACGCAAGTTGCGAGAGGGATGGGGCTCTGAACCCATCCCCCGTGCGCAGCACCCCGTGAACCGCGGCTGAATTCCGCAGTCTGCTGCGACAGTATGAAAAGCAACGAAACAGCCCACCCTCGTGTGTGGCACGCCGCGTCCATCGCGCCTGTCATCGCAGTCTGCGGCGCAATCGGGCTGTTGGCCGGTTGCGCGTCGGAACCGGAATCGCACGTCGTTTCCGCGCCGCCTCCGCCCCCGCCCGCCACCGCGCCCGCCACCGTTTACGCGGCGCCCGCGCCGACCTACTCGCAACCTGTGCAGCAGCAGACCATCACCGCCATCCCGAGCCCGACCGGCGCCAGCTCGATTGTCGTCATGCAGGCCCCTCCCGCCGCGCAGCAGGAAGTTCCCACCGTGCGTCCATCCGCGAGCCATGTATGGGTCGCCGGATACTGGTCCTGGAAGAACGACCACTATGAATGGACCGCAGGTCATTGGGAAATCCCGCCGCGTTCCGGTGCCGTCTGGGTTCCGCCGCGCTGGCAGGCTGAAGGCAGCTCCTGGCGCTTCTACGAAGGCTACTGGGACTGAACCTGAATGCTTTCACTCGCAGGGTGGGACACTCACCCTGAATAGTGTCATCTAACACCTGGATTCCGAAACCTGATTGGCCACAGAGATAACGGAGCTCCGACACAGAGTTCACAGAGAATACCTTGGCCGGCGGATGTCCGGATGCGTCGCGGCACAGTTGGGTGAAGGGCACTGGCCCATACTTCCAAACCATTGAACCGCCAAGTGCGCGAATAGACGCGAAGGTCCGGAACCGCCACACGCCTTCGCGCCCGTTCGCGTGCTTCGCGGTTAAGCCTGCCTTGGTCCGAATCTGTGTCCATCTGAGTTCGTCTGTGGTTCAAACGGCCCGGCCCTTCGTGTTCGTTCGTATCAATTCGTGGTTTTACTGCGGTATTCAGGTCCCGCTGTGCGCGGGTCTGCCTAGCGAAGCTTGAGTTCGCCGAGGACGTTTTCGACGGCGCCTTGGATCGTGTCGACGATCACCTGGGTCTGGCGATCGATCTCGAAATTCACGCGATCGCCGACTTTGGCGGTGCCGAAGGTCGTCAGACGCAGTGTCTCCGGGATAAGGAACACGCGGAAACGCCCCGTCTTCCGGTCGAGGTCGCACACAGTGAGACTGCAGCCGTTCAGGGCGATGAAGCCCTTGTTGAACACGTAGCGGTTGTACGCCTGCGGAATCTCGAACGTGATCACGCAGTTGTTCTCGGGCCGCTCGAGGGAGACGATCGTCGCCATCGCGTCGATATGGCCGCTGATCGGATGTCCGCCGATCTCGGCGCCCGACCTGGCCGATCGCTCGACGTTGAGTCGCGCGCCTTCCTTCACCAATCCCAGCGTGGTGCGCGAAAGCGTTTCCGCGGCCGCATCGAACGAGGCCCGCAGGCCGTCGATCTTCGTCACCGTCATGCAGACGCCCTCGAGGCTGACGCTCGCGCCGGTCTGAAGTCCCTCGACGTGCCTGGCGTCGAGTTCGACCACGAGCGTGGCGAGTCCGGGTTTGCGGACGAGTGAGACGACGGGAAACGTGCCAGTGACGATGCCGGTGTACATGGAATGCGAACAGTACCCGGGGGCGGCCTTCCGCCAACCGGGAAAATCGTGCGTGTTTTGTGGAGGTGTGCGCCTCGGTTGCGCGCTATCGCGCCGTCGTCAAGGCGGCGCAGCCCGCCACGGCAATGGCTCCGCCCAGCATCGCGCGGGCGGACGGCCGATCCCCCTCGGCCCACCACGCGATCGGCATCGAGAGCAGCGGGGCGGTGGCGAGAATCGGCATCACGAGCCCGCTCGGCGTCGTGGCGAGCGCCCACTGGAAGCACCCCATCGCGATCACCGGCCCGACGAGACCGTTGGCGGCCATCCACCCGAAGCCCCGCCTTCGCTCCGCCGGCGTGGATCCCGCCCCGGCGGGATTGCCCGGGGCGCGGTCCAGGAGACGCAGCAGGATCACCCAGACGGCGATGAAAATGAGCCCGGCGAGCGTCCGGTGGTAGGCGGCGGTGATGCCGAACATCGGCTCGGAAACGCTTTCGCCGGCGTCGGCGGCAACGGTCACGCCCTTGCGGCTCACCAGCGCACCGAGCCCCTGGCCCGCGGCCGCGAGCAATCCGAAGGCGAAGCCCGCGGGGCGAACCCGGACCCGTGGCGGACGCGCCCTGCTGGGCATCATCGCGACAGCCACCCCGAGCAGTATCACCGCGCCGAACGCGATCTGGGCGACGGACAAGGTCGTTCCAAGCCAGACCCACTCGCCGATGGCCGCGATCGGCGCCGCGAGGCACTGCACCATGAGCACCGTGAGCCGGGATCCCAAGCGGGGCAGCGCCTCGAAGGTACCCAGGTCTCCGACTCCCATGCCAACCAGTCCGCTCAGCAGGAACCACGGAACGCTCGCGCTCGCGAAGCCGTTGCCGACCGTGTGGGCGAGGAGGCCAAGCGCCACGGCGGCGATCGCAAGCCGTCCGGCGTTCGCGTACAACGCCCCGTGCGCCCGGATGTTGTGGTTTCCGAGGGTTGCGTCGGCGGCGAAAAAGAGAGCGGCGAAGAACGAGGCGATCATGCCTTCCGGGGGTTGTGAAAATTGGCAACCCGCCAGGCCGCAGGCGCAAGCGGGTTCCCGAGCCGGAGCAGTACAGCGGCGGGTGTATTCGAGCCCGTCAAAAAAGCCCCTTTTCCCCTTAATTCCAGACCGTTGCGTGTCGCATTGGGAGGGGATTTGGCGCGCGGGCTGCTTCCCGCGTACACACATCCCGTTCTGCCCACAGTAACCCCAGCTCTACCGCCCCCGCCGACGCGCCGCATGCAGACGCCGCGCGCAGGAGGCATTTGGCTCGGTCCGGCAGCCGTGCTGCTCATCGGGCTGGCGGGATGTGTCGCCCTGGTCAGTTCCGCCCTCCGCGAACGCCATGCCTATGATGCAAAGACGTTCGAGCGGATGGCGTCCGGCGCCGAGGATGAAGTGACCCAGCGATTCATGGTTTATGTGGATACGCTGCGCAGCGGGGCGGCGTTTCTCCGCAGCTCGGACGACGTGAACCGTTCGGAATGGCGCGAGTTTGCCGTCACCCTGAACACGGAGGAGCGGTATCCGGGTATTCGAGGCGTGGGTGTGATCTTCCCGGTGGCGCAGCCGGATCTCGACTCCTTCCTGGCAAACGTCGGCGCTGACGCGGGAAACGGTTTCGTCCTGCACGCGCCGGGCACGGCAAAGGTGGACGGGAGCGAACACGCGATCCTGACGTACATCGAGCCCCTGCAGCGCAACACGGACTCGCTTGGGCTCGACATGTACGCGGAGACGAAGCGCCGGGAAGCCGCGATGGAGGCGCGCGACTCCGGCCTGCCACGGCTCACCCATTCCATCGAGTTGGTGCAGGATGGGCTGCATCGGCCGGGTGCGATGCTGTTTGTCCCGGTGTACCGGCGCGAGGCCGTTCCGGCCACCGTCCAGCAGCGCCGCTCGGATCACTTCGCATGGATTTGCGCACCGTTCGTCTTCGAGGAGCTGTTTCGCTCCGTAATCGGCCGGCGCGAGGGTATACTGAACCTCGACCTGTTTGAAGGGCCCGCGACAAGCGGCTCGACCGTCCTGTACCGGTCCCCCGGGAGGCGCGAGGAGGTGGCCTTCGAGCGGGTGCATGTCGTGGAACTGGCCGGGCGCTCACTCACGTTCGCCTGGACGCGCGGTGCGCGGTTTTCGGGGACGCCCCTCGGCCCGGTCCTGTGGGCGGGCGGGATCGGAGGTCTCGGCTCACTGGTGCTTGCCGGGCTGGTGTGGAGCATCCAGGGCACTGGTCGGCGCGCCCGCGCGCTGGCCGACGAACTCACGAACGATATTGTCAGGCAGCAGGATGCGCTTCGTGACAGCGAGGCCCGGCTCCGCGCGTCGTTAAAGGAGGTGACCGACCTGAAGACGGCGATCGATGCGCACGCGATTGTGGCAATAACCGACGCGAGGGGCATCATCACGTATGCGAACGACCGGTTTTGCGAGGTTTCGGACTACCCGCGCGCGGACATTGTCGGGCATTCACACCGGATCGTGAAATCGGGCAGGCACCCGCCGGAGTTCTACCGTTCGATGTGGGAGACCATCAGCGCCGGCAGGATCTGGCGCGGTGAGATCTGCAACCGCAGGCGCGGCGGCCAGCTCTACTGGGTAGACACGACGATTGTGCCCTTCGTGGGTGAGGATGGACGCCCGGTGCAGTACATCGCGATCCGAACCGAGATCACGCAGCGCGTGGAGCTGGAGCAGAACCTCGCCGTCGCCCGCGATCAGGCTCTGGAGGCTTCGCGGCTCAAATCGGAATTCCTGGCGACGATGAGTCATGAAATCCGGACTCCGATGAACGCGATCATCGGCATGGCCGGGCTGCTTTCCGACACCCCGTTGAGACCGGAACAGTCCGAGATGCTGCGGATTGTGACCGGGGCGGCCGAGAGCCTGCTCACGATCATCAACGACATTCTCGACTTCTCGCGGATAGAGGCGGGGCAGCTCCGTCTCGACCAGGCCGAGTTCGACCTGGCGCGAGTCATCGGCGAAACCGTTTCACTCCTCGCATCACGCGCTCATGCGAAGCACATCCGGCTCGATTACGCGTTCGACCCGTCGCCGTCCTCGCTGCTGCTGGGTGATGCCGGGCGGGTAAGGCAGGTGCTGCTCAATCTCATCGGGAACGCGGTGAAGTTCACCGAGGCGGGCGGCGTCTCGGTGACGGCGGCCGTGAAGGATGAAACGGGCAACCGCGTCCGCGTTCGTGTGGCCGTGACGGATACCGGGATCGGAATCCCCGACGATGCACGGGACCGGCTCTTCCACCCGTTCGTGCAGGTCGACGGCAGCGCCACCCGGAAGTTCGGCGGCACGGGGCTGGGCCTTGCGATCACGCGGCAGCTCGTCAACGCGATGGGAGGAGATATAAGCTTCGAGAGCCGAGTGGGGCGCGGAACCACCTTCACGTTCGAGCTCGAGTTTCCCCGCGGAGGACCTTTTGCGAATCCCGTCGCCGCGCTTCCTCCCGTCGAGCACGCGGCTCTCAGCCGGGTCACGCTCGGGCTGCAGGACGCGGGCGATCCTGTCGCGGGCGTCCCTCCGCCTCCGCCGCCCGCGACGAAGGCCGGATTTCGTCTGCTCCTGGTCGAGGACAACACCGCGAACCAGCAGGTCGCCATCCGCCTCCTGCAGAAGCTCGGGCACTCCGTCGAAGTCGTGAACAACGGGCATGCGGCACTCGAACGGCTCGCGGTCGACCGGTTTCACGCGGTCCTGATGGATTGCCAGATGCCGTCGCTCGACGGCTACGAGACCACGCGTTGGATCCGCTCGGGAAAGCTGCCCGGTGTCGACGCCGACATTGTCGTGATCGCGGTGACGGCGTACGCGCGTGACGAGGACCGCGATCGTTGTCTCCAGGCGGGAATGGACGGCTACGTTTCGAAACCGATTCGCGCGCCGGAACTCCAGGCTGCGCTTTCGGCCGTGCTGGAGCCGGGCCGGCCTCGCCGGGAAAAGCGCCGGCCGGCGGCAGGCCGCGCGCAGCTCGACTCCATCCTGGACGCCGAGGTGCTGGAGACCACGCGTGCGCTGCCGGGGATGCGGGGGCCTTCGCTGCTTCCCGAACTGGTGACGCTCTATCTTTCCAAGGAACGCTCGCGGCTCGACTCGATCCGCCGCCTCGTCGCCGAACGCTCGGAGGGCGCGGCCGATGAGGTGCATGGTTTCGGCGGCGATGCCGCA
>JAJYAR010000080.1 GCA_021779435.1 bacterium | reverse complement strand
CGTGCTCTTCTTCGGGCATCGGGAAGAAAATCGAGTCCATGCCGTGATTCAGCAGCCGCTGGTCGAGCCCCGCCATGACGATTCGTTCTTCCAACTCGTCCAGGCTGCCCGCAAGCCGCTCGATCCGCTTCAGCAAAGCCCGCATCCGCGCCGGGCTCGTCTCGCCGGGCGCCAGCAGCGCATAGGCGAAAAGCGCGTCGGAACGAATGTCGTCGTCGTCAAACAGTTTTTCAACGCGCCCGGCTTCCGATTGCAGATGCAATTGCCCGGCGCCCAGCACCGCCGCGCGCCGCACGGCCCGGTCCGGGTCTTCGATATGGCGCGGGAAATGCCGCTCGAACTTCCGGTTGAGCGACCGCCACATGGCTTCAAGGGCCTTCGCCCGGGACGCGGGGTTTTCGTATAGCTCCTCGAACACGGCGGCCACTTCCGGCCGCGCGCCTTCAAACGCCAGCCCCACCGCCGCCCCGCTGCGTTCTTCGAGCGAAGCCTCGCGGTTGGCCGCAACCGCCAGCATCGCCTCGCGGATTTCATCCTCCTGCGTCTCGCCGAGCAGCGATTCCCAGCAGCGCGCCCGCACGCTCGCGTCGGCATCCTGGCGGGCCGCGTCGAAAAGCCGCGCCCGGATGTTCTCCCCGTAAGACTGGTTGAAATACGAGTACGCGGCCGCGGCGCGGAACTCGGGATCGTCGTGCCCCAGCGCTTCCAGCCGCGCCTCGTCGCTCAGCCGGTCGAAATCCGGCACTTCCTTTTCCGCGAAATCTTCCCAGACGTCGTAGGGCTCTTCCGGCTCCGTCCCGGCCGGATGTTCGAGTTCCTGCAACGCGGTCTGAATCGCGTGGCGGAACTCTTCGTCGCCGGCGGGCGCGTGGTCGAGAATCCGGCGCAAAGCCGGCGCCGCGGCCGGGTCGCCGTAAAGCGTCAGGCTGATCGACGCGTCGACCGCGTCGAACTCCAGCCGGTCGAGCAGAAGCTTCAGAATCCGCTCGTCGCGCACGCGCAGCGCCGCAAGCACAAACGCAATCTCGCCGGACTCCTCTTCTTCGAGCTCGTTATAAAGCGCGAGCAGCGGCTCGACCGCCGCCGCGCCGAGTTCCACCAGCGCGTCCAGCAACCCGCCCGAAACGTCTTCCGGATTCTGTCTCGCAAGGGAAACGTAGTACGGCAGCGCTTCCGCCGTCTTCAGCGCCCGGAACAACGCAATCAGGTCCTCGTCGCCCAGCAGCGAGTCTTCCGGCTTCGGCGCCGCCGCATAGCGAACCAGGGCGGGAACCGCTTCGTCCGGCCGGTCCAGGACCGCGTGAACGAAACGGTGGTCGACGCCGATAGCGCCGCGCGCGGCCGCGCGCAGCACTTCTTCCACCGGCGCCTGGTAGATCTCCTGGCTCAGGTTACTCTGCTTCCTTCACCACGCGGACGGTGATCTCCACCGGAACCTCGCGGTGCAGCCGGACAGTGACCTTGTGATCGCCCAGCGTCTTGATCGGCTCTTCGAGCTGGATCTTGCGCCGGTCGATCGAGAACTTCTGCTGCTCGAGCGCGTCGGCGATGTCCTTCGACGTCACCGAGCCGAACAACTGGTCGTTCTCGCCCGCCTTCTGGGCGATCTCGACCGTCACCACCTCGAGCAGTTTCCCGAGATCGCGCGCGTCGCCGGCCAGCTTCGCCTCGCGCCGCAGATGCGCCTCGCGCTCCTGCTCCACGATCTTCCGATTCGCATCGGTGGCCGCCACCGCCAGCCGCTTCGGCAGCAGAAAATTCCGCGCGAAACCCGGCGCGACCTTCACCACCTGGCCGCGATGGCCGAGTTTTTCAATGTCTTCCCGCAGTATGACTTCCATCGTCGTTCCTCCCGCTTACAGCGCCGTCGCAAAAGGAATCAGCGCGATGTTGCGTGCCTGCTTGATGGCCTCGCTCAGCCGCCGCTGGTGCGGCGCGCAGACGCCGGTGATCCGCCGCGGCGTGATCTTGCCGCGCTCGGAAATGAAGTTGTTGAGCAGCCGCACGTCCTTGTAGTTAATGTCGTCGATCTTTTCCGTGCAGAACCGGCACAGCTTCTTGCGCCGGAAATACTGCTTCTTCGTGGCGATCGTCTTGTCGCCGCCGGTGGGGCGCTGGCTCGCGCTGATCGGTCGTCCGCCTCGTGTTTCCGCCATGGTGTCCTCCTACGCCTCGTCCTTTCCTGCCGGGACCGGTGCGGCCGGAGCCGCGGGCATCGCCGGGGCCGGAGCGCCGGGCATCGGCGCCGCCCCTTCACCCGGAACCGCCGGGGCGTGCGCCACCGGAGCCGGACGCCGCGCCGCGCGCTTCTCCCGCGCCTTCTTCCGCTTGGCGATCTTCTTCAGCCTCTCGTCGATCCGCACCGTGATGAACTTCATCACCGCGTCGGAAACCCGCAGCCGGCGCTCCACTTCCTTCACCGTATCCGGACCGGAAGTGAACTGGATCAGCGTGTAGTAGCCTTCGTTGTACTTCATCACGCGGTAGGCCAGCTTCCGGACGCCCCACTTGTCCGTCTTGTCGACCGTGCCGCCGCTTCTCGTGATCACCTGCGTCAACTGCTCGACCAGCGGATCCACTTCCGTCTCCGCCACATCGGGCCTGACGATGAACAACTCCTCGTAGATTCTCATTCTTCCTCTTCTTGTAAGCCTCCGGCGCGACGATTGAATCTCGTCATGGACATTTCGACGCCATCGGCAATTATGGACTCGACAGCCGCCGCCGCGCGGTCGACCACCTCGTCCAAATCCTTCTCCTGCGCCCGCCCGAACTGCGACAGAACGATGCGCGCTCCGTCGCCTTCCCGGCGGCCGCCGTGAATACCCATCCGTACCCGCGGAAACTCGCTGCTTCCCACCGCCCGGATCACGTCCCGGACGCCTTTATGGCCTCCGGCCGATCCGCCGGGCCGGACCCGCAAACTCGTCCACGGCAGGTCCAGATCGTCGTACAGCAAAATCAACCGCTCCGGCTTCAGCCCCGCCTTCACCAGCAGTCCGTTCACCGAGCTTCCACTCAGGTTCATGAACGTCTGCGGCTTCGCCAGCAGAACCGTGACGCCGTCCACTCTTCCCTGCCCCACCAGCGCCATCGCTTCCTTCCGGCCGATCCGGATTCCATGGCGCCCGGCCAGCCGGTCAATCGCAAGAAACCCCAGGTTATGCGGCGTTCTTTCGTACTCCGGACCCGGATTCCCCAGGCCCGCCACCAGCCACTGGATCTCGCCCTCGGCCATCGCAGATCGGCGGCGCGGCGTAGAGCCGCGCTACTTCTTCTTCTTGGCCTCGCCCTCGGGGGCTGCGCCTTCTTCTTCCTTCTTGCCCTTCTTGATGACTTCGGGTTCGGCCGCCGGCGCCGCCGCGCCTTCCGCCGGAGCCTCCTCCGCCACCTCGGCCCGCAGCGCCACCACGTGCGCAATCACCTGGTCCGGCGAGCTCACCAGCTTCATCGAACCCGTCATCGCCACGCCGCTCGCGCGCACGCTCTGCCCGATCATTAACTCCGACACGTCGAGCACAAACTGCTCGGGAATCTCGTCCGGCAGACAGTCGATCTCGACATCGCGGGTGACGATTTCAAGCAGCCCGCCCTGAATCTTGACGCCCTTCGGTTCGCCTGTGACATGCACCGGCACCTTCACCGTCATGTGCTGGCTGAGGTCGATGCGCTTCAGGTCGACGTGCAGCAGCTTGCCCTTGATCGGCTCCGCCTGCCAGTCGGTGATCATCACCGGCTCCGGCGCCTGCCCGTCCACCTGCACCTGGAAAATCGTGTTGTGCCCGGTCGAGCTGCGAAGAATGCGCGTCACTTCCGCCGGATTCACCGCCACCGCCACCGCATCCTGACCCGTGCCATACACCACGCCGGGCGTCTTGCCCGCCGCGCGCAGCCGCCGGGCTTCGTTCTTTCCCCGCGTCGAGCGCGGCTCGGCGGTAATCGTAATGTCTTTCCTCATCGGCTTCCTGCTCCTACTCCGGTCCTGCCGGGTTTGCTAAATAAACAACGTGCTGACCGAGCCGTCCTCGTGTATCGACTGAATCGCCCGCGCCAGCAGCCCCGCCACCGATAAAACCTTTACCCGGTTCGAGCGGCGCGCCGAATCCTTCAGCGGAATCGAGTCCGTCACCAGCACCTGCGTAATCTCGCTCTGTTCGATCCGCTCCATCGCCGGCCCACTCAGCACCGCGTGCGTCGCGCAGGCCGTCACGCTCTTGGCGCCCTGCGCCAACAGCGCTTCGGCGCCCTTCACCAGGGTGCCGGCCGTGTCGATCAGATCGTCCACCATCAAACAATTCTCACCCGCCACGTCGCCGATGATATGCATCACCTCGGCCACGTTCACATCCGTCCGCCGCTTGTCGATGATCGCCAGCGGCGCGTTCAGGCGCTTGGCAAACGCCCGCGCCCGCTCCACACCTCCGGCGTCCGGACTCACAACGGTGAAATCCCGGCTCCCGTGGGAGTCGAAAAAATCGATGAATACCGGCGACGCAAACAAATGGTCCACCGGCACGTCGAAAAATCCCTGAATCTGCGCCGCATGCAGATCCAACGTCAGAACACGATCCGCCCCGGCGCGTTGAATCAGGTTCGCGACCAGCCGGGCCGAGATCGGTTTGCGCGGCCGGTCCTTCCGGTCCTGGCGCGCATACCCATAATATGGTAACACCGCCGTGATCCGCGCCGCCGAGGCCCGCTTGGCCGCGTCGATCATCAGCAGTAACTCCATGATGTTCTGGTCCACCGGCGTCGAGGTCGGCTGGACGATGAACACATCCGCGCCGCGGACGTTCTCCTCGATCTGCAGATCCGTCTCACCGTCGGAAAAGCGATTCACCATCGCCTTGCCCACCGTGCAACCCAGCGCTCCGCAGATCTTGGCGGCAAGCGTCGGGTTCGCATTACAGGTGAATATTTTGAACTGTTCGAACCTCATGGACAATACCGGCTTTGTGGCGGCCATTCCTTCCTCTCGCAGTACGGCTGCAACTGCCGTAGCCACAACGATCGATACCCGCTCCGGCCCAGCAGCGTGACCGGGTCGAGCCGGATCTCCGCCCCCAGCGCCTCGCCGAGCCGGACCAGAGCGCTGTTCCGCTCCGCCCTCCCGCCGAACAACCCGAACAAGCTCGATCCGCTTCCGCTCATCCGCGCCGGATAAGCGCCTTCGGCCTCGAGCCGGGAGCGAATTTCACCCAGCCGGGGATGGCGCTCGAAGACCACCGTTTCGAAATCGTTCCGCGGCCCCTCGCCCACCCCGCGCGCACACGCATCCTCGCGCCACACTAAGCACTGGAAAGTATTAAGAATAGATGACGGAATCTCCGGTGTCAACGCACGCCCGAGCGCCTGGTAGGCATCCGGAGTCGATACATGGATGCCCGGCGAGACGAGAATGCCCGGCCGCCGCGGCATATCGGGCAAAGGATAAAGCTCAGTCCCCCGCCCCAGCCCCACCGCCGCCCCGCCCAGCAGGAAAAACGGCACATCCGATCCCAGCTCCGCCGCGATTTCGGCCAGCTTCTCCATCGGTACCCTCACGCCGCCGATCGCCGGAAACCCCAGCAGCACCGCCGCCGCGTCGGCCGACCCTCCGCCCAGCCCCGCGCCCATCGGAATCCGCTTTTCCAGCTTCACCCGCCAGCGCCCGCTCAACCCCGCCGCTTCGCGCAATAGCCGCGCCGACCGCTCCACCAGGTTTCCCTCGATCGCAGGCTCCGATTCGAGTTCGATCGAGAATACCGGCCCCGGCTCCTGTTCGACGTGCAGAACGTCGGCCAGCGAGATCGTCTGAAACACGGTGCGCAGTTCGTGGTAGCCGTCCGGCCGCCGCCCCAGAACCCGCAAGTCCAGGTTAATCTTGGCCGGAGCCCGCAGCCGCGCCTTGCGCACGGTCATGGGATTAGTAGTGCAGCAGGGACCACACCGGGCGGCCTTCCAGCCGCGTGCGTCCCTTCAGAAAATCCAGCTCGATTACGAAGCCCAGTCCCGCCACCTCGCCGCCCAGCTTCTCCACCAGCAGCGCCGCCGCCGCCGCCGTCCCGCCCGTGGCCAGCACGTCGTCGACAATCAGAACCCGCTGCCCCGGCTGAATCGCGTCCCGGTGCACTTCAAGCGAATCCGACCCATATTCGAGCGCGTACTCGATCTTCTCCACCTCGGCCGGCAGCTTGTTGGGCTTGCGCATCGGCACGAACCCAGCATTCAACTCGTAGGCCACCACCGGCGCGAAAATGAACCCCCGCGCCTCGATCCCCAGCACAATGTCCGGCCCCGTGGAGACGTACTGATTCCGCATCCCCTCCACCACCGCCCGCCAGCCTTCTCTATCCTTGAGCAGCGTGGTTATGTCGTAGAAGTTGATGCCGGGCTTGGGGAAATCCGGCACCTCACGAATCAGTTGCTTCAGGTTCTCCATCTCTGGGCTTTGTCAGTGTAGCAGGAAGCGCACACGCATCCCGCGCGCATCCAAGCCGCGCGGCAAGCCGGAGACCCTGCGGAACGCTTAGGATTGCCGGGGCTGCCGCCGGGCGCGCCGGAGCGCCATATCCCATTGCATGACACTGGAAAGCCAAAAAAGCCCGGCCGCCCAGAGAACTACATTGCACCCGGCCCGCAGCATCGGCTGCGTAGCCATAACAATCGCACCAAACAGCACGTCGCCGATCACATCCCCGGGAAACCACAGGAACTGCAACTTCTCATTTCCCAGAGGCAGAATCGCGGCCGCGCACGCGACCAGAAGTGTGAGTCCCACTCTGCTTATGGTCGAGAAACTATGGCTCTCCTCGCCCGTCATACGATCCTTTCCGTAAAAGGCGCACCTTCGCACCTTCCTCCGTTGTACCCCCCGTCTCCGGGGCTCCTCTTAACACCTGGCCGCCACCCCACTCCTTCAGGAGCGTGGGTCCGCCGCGGCACAGAATTCCCGCCTCCGATAAAAGCTGCCTCAGTCTACCTTGTGTCGGCTGCGCTTGAGAAGGTCCAGCACTCCCGTTCCACACAGTACTCCTAGGCCGAATCCGGACCCGCCAGCCCCCCCTAAGGCGGGCCGTCCAGGAAAATGCCGATCCCCTGGCCATCATCGCCACCGGCGAACCAGAGCGGTGAATCGCAGGGGAATCACCCGCGCTCGCGCTTCTCCGCCCGCGCCGCCTGGATGATCCGGTCAACCTGCCGGGACGTTAGCTTGTCCGTGCCCTTGCGCTTCGACTCCTCCCCGCTCACCCGAAGCACCTCCAGCTCGGGCGCAGCAAGCCGCACACGGTCACGAACGTCTCGCGCGGACGCGGCAATACTCTTCCGCTTCACACCCCTACGCATAACACGCCCCTCACCCCCGCCACCTCACCCCCAAATCCAGCACCGTCCGCGCATACTCCACCCCCGCCTCCATGTGCGCCACCTGCTGCGCCTTCAGCGCCTCCGTATACGCCTCCGGCTTCTTCCCCCGCACATCCTCAATCACCATCGTCCCCTCATACGGATGCCCCGCCCGCGCCAGCGCGAGAAACCGCGCCAACTGCGACCCCCGCATGTCCCCCCACTTCTCCATGAACTCCCGCTTGTAGATCGAAAGATGCACCGGCGGCCGCCCCGTGATCGGCTTGTTGTACACCGCAATCGCCGGGCAAATTTCCTTCGCCTTCGCAATAATCGCCTTGAAGTCCACCACCCCTTCGCCCAGCGGAACCCATTCGACCGCCACCCCGTCCGGCGTCTCGTACACCACCGAATCCCGCAGATGCAGCATCGCCGCCACCGGACCCAGCGTCTCCACCGTCTCCATCGGATCCTCCATCACAAACACCGGATTCCCCGTGTCCAGATACGAGCCCACAAACTCCTTCCCCGCCTCATCGATCACCTGCCGCGTCTCCCGGCACACCAGATCCTTGTGGTTCTCGATCGCGAACTTCACCCCCGCATCCATCGCCTCGCTCCGCACACTTTTGAGCGTCTTCACCATCGTCTCCATCGCCTGCTCCACCGTTCCCGGCGGCAGACTCGCCCGGTCCCCCGCCACCCGAAACCGCACCAGCTTCGACCCGATCCCCACCGCATGCTGAATCGCCCGCCGCATCCGCGCCTGCGTCGCCGCCATCCCGTCCGCCGTATGCGGCAGCGCCCCCGCGTCCCCTCCATCCAGCCGCACCCCAAGCCTCTCCGCCGTCTCCTTCAACTCCTTCCAATGCGCCGGATCGTCATTCCCCGGGTCGATCGAATCCTGCAAATACACCGCGTCCAGCTTCAACTTCGCGGCATACTCGAGCAACTCCACGTCCCTCCACCTCATCGCGCGAATCGAGTACGTGTTATATCCAAGCGGCGGCTGTGCGTCCATAGGTCTATCCTATGCGACCGCATCGCCCCACCTCACGCCTGGTGATAAACTCCTCGTTCATGACGCGCCGCCATCTCCTCGAAGCCGCCCTCGCCTCCCCCGCCGCCATCCTCGCCGATACCCCCGCGCCGGACCGCCCCACCCCCGCCACCAAGCCCATCAAGATCACCAAAGTCGAAGCCGTCTATCTCGAAAAGCCCCTCAAAGAGCGCTTCTGGATGGCCAACTCCCCCATCGGCGGCTACCACCCCAAGGCCACGCGCCTCATCGTCACCCTCCACACCGACGCCGGCATCACCGGACACGGCGAAGGCTCCGGCGGCGGCGCCCACATTCTGCACACCGGCTTCG
>JAJYAR010000001.1 GCA_021779435.1 bacterium | reverse complement strand
GAAGGTCGCATAGCGGAGCCGCGACTGCCGTAGCTGCAGGAGCAGATTTGTCTGCGACGACCACGTCAGGCAGGCCCTGAAGCCATCGGTCAGGTCCGAGCGGCGCGGCGCGATTCGCGCAAAAAGAAACGCTCCCGGCTTAAGGCCGGGAGCGTCGTTGACTACTTATACCCTAACCCTAACCAAGGTTTAGAAGTCGAACGCGGCCGTGAGCTGGAAGAGCCGCGGGTCGACGATTCGATAGTTGTACACCATGCCGTTGGGCAGCGTGCCGACAGGTTGCAGGCGGCCGCCTTCGGTCAGGTTTCGGACGTTCAGCTGGACGCGCATGGACACCCTGTTTTTCAGGATCCGCTGCTGGTAGCTGACGCCGGCGTCAAAGTTCCAGCGGGCCTTGTCGAAGATCGGCCGGTTGGGATCGTACGCATTCGGATCGTTCGGGTCGCCGAAGTAGCCGATCGCCGCCTTGTCCGCCCAACGAGCGGTGCCGGTGACCCTCACGCGGCTCAGCCACTTGTTGTCGGTGAACTGGGCGAGCCCGACGGCGCCGACCATGCTGGTGCTCCACTCGCGGATCTGCGACTTCGGCTTGCCCTGGTTTGCGACGGCGAGCTTGTACGGCCCGAGGACCGAGACGTTGTAGAAGTCCTGGGCCGAGCTCGTGCCATAGAGGGTCGTCCACCACGGCGTGCCATAGCGCGGATCGATGATCGTCGTCCAGAGGTCCCAGCGGCTGGCGATGTAGGCGGCGATGGAGGGAGACATCCGGCTGTCGATCGTCTGCATCTGGCCGACGGTGATGCGTCCGGTGATGTTCCGGGTCGGATTGTAGTTGAGCTCGATTTCCTTGCCCCGCGAGCTCACGTCCGACGTCTCGCTGACCGGCATCGAGTTCATGCTCGCCAGCTGGCCCATCGGGAAGCCCATCTGACGGGCGACGTCCTCCTCGACCTGCTGTGCGCTCCACTCCGGATGCGCCGTTGTCGTCCATTCCGTGGCGTTGCGGTAGAGGTTGAACCGGTCCGAACCGCCGGTGGTATTGCTGAAGTCGAGACGCGCGGCGCGGGTTGCGATGATGCCGCTGTCGCCTGCGCGCGAGTTCTTCTGCGTGGTGTCATACCAGTTCATGCGCAGCACGAGCCGGTTGTCGCTCATGAGGCTGATCCAGAAGCCGTAGTCCTTGCCCTCGCCGGTGGGGTCGGGAAGGATGTCGCCCAGGAGGTTGTGTGCGGCTGTCGACGGCGTGAAGCTGTCGGACTTGTTGACGTAGAAGTTCAGCGAGCGGGCGACGTCCGCGAAATATCCGACGGTGCCGCCTTCGTTCGCGGCGCGGTCGATCCAGCGGATCTGGCGCAGCGGTTTCACGGAGACGCCGGACTGCTTGGTCTTGCCCTCGCGGCGGATCCAGTCGTTCGGCCAGGTGCGGCTCGAGACGAGGTTGACGCCGATGCCGTCCGGAGCGCGGCTGGGCGCGGCGGATGTCCGGGTGAGACTGATGTCCTGGCGCTGGCCGAAGGTCGCCACGATGCGGTCATCGAGGAACCGGTCCTGCAGCACGGCACCCATCGTCTTGACGAGCCGGCGCGTCCTGCCCGGAGCCGAGTTGAACGCTTCGCCGATGGTGACGCTCTCGTCGACCCACTGCTGGGTCGCCGCATTGTACCAGCGCATGGAGTAGGTGCCCTGGGTCGACTTGGCCGAAGTCGGGGCGTAGTCGATGTTGTCGCCCTGGTTGTCGCCGAGGTAGTACCGGTAGGTGCCGCGCGAGGCGTTGCCGCGGGCGGTGCCGGCGGTCAGCCAGGTGTGGTCATCGACGATCGCGTCCACGTAATTGACGGTCTGGTCGATGCTGTTCTTGTACTCCGAATAGCCGGAGAGGCTGTGGTCGCCGAGCCAGCGGACCCAGTTCTTCTCGTTGTGAAGCGTGAGCTGATATGCGATCTGGCCGCGGTAGATGTCGCGGATCTGCGGACTCACGCTCTTCTGGGGAGCGGTGGCGCTGACGTAGGGCCGCAGGAAGTACGGATTTGGCCGTCCGTCGAGCAGCTTCTCGTTGACGTCGACGTACACCACCGGGTTGTTCAGGACGCGGTAGTTGGTCGCCTGCGATTCCTCGCGGTTCCAGCCGAGCTGGGTCGCAACGACGTTCCGCGGCGTGTTGAGCAGGAACTGCTCGATCTCGAGGGTGAACGTGCGGGCGCGGGTCGTCTGCCAGTTCGGGGCCGTGATGTTGACGGACTGCCAGTCGTAATACTGCTTGTCGGCAAGTCCCGGGATCGTCTGGGCGAGAGGCCCGACCCGGGGGGCTGGTGCGCTCTGGACGAAGCGGTTGTTGCCACCCTGCGCGTCAGGAGTCGGCAGGTTGGTGGTGGCGCTGATCCGGCTTTCGCGGGTCACCATGTACAGCGGGATCGAGCCATCGGCTTCGACGAAGAGGCTCGGGGTCGCATAGAACGCCGGGCCGCCGGACTCGAGGCCGGGAGCGAGGCTGGCGCTCTCCTTCGTCTGGTCACTGATGTAGGGGACGACGGTCTGGACGCCATTGCGCGTCATGGTCGAAGTCGTCGGGTCCCAGGTCGGCTTGCCGACGCTTTCCCAGTACGAGACGCCGTCGCGGGGCGGCATGGAGTTCGGACGCCGGGCGAACTGCTGGTAGTACTCGGTCGAGCCGCGGATCGTCGTGTATTTGAACGGCTGGAACGTGATCATGCCGTTGTAGCGCTCGGAGTGAGAGCCGGACGGCTTCAGCCGATACGCATCCTCCTGGTAAACCGCGCTCGCGCGGATGCCGAGGACGTTCCTGATGAGCGGACGGTTGATGTCGAGCGCGCTGCGGGTGCTGCCGATGTCGTCGCCGCGGAACTCGAGCCGGGTCGTCTCGCGCTGCAGCGATGCCCTGGCCGGGATGACATTCACCGTGCCGGAGGCGTTGCCGAGGCCGAAGATCGAGGCGTTGGGGCCACGGGAGATCTCGACGGCATCGATGTTGATCGTATCGAGCGGAATGCGCCCGCTGGTCGCGAAGTTGCCGCGGGATTGGTTGGCGGAGGCGATGCCGCGGACGCGATTCGCGTTGTTGGGATCGCTGGCCACGCTGTCGTTTACCGCGCCATTCCGATCGACGCTGAAGTCGGTGTAGTTGCCCGTGCCCTCGGTGTTCGCCTCATAGAGGAAGATGTCGTTGAGGTCGCGCACGCCGAGGTCCTCCATCTGCTGCTTGGTGACAACGGAGATGGAGCTGCCGAGGTCCTCGATCTTCGAATTCAGGCGAGTGCCCGAGAGTGTGTTCGTCGCGAGGTATCCCTTGTCCATGGCGCCGTTCACCTCGAAAGGTGAGAGGACGACCAGGTCGCCGGGGTCGGCGGCGGCCGCCGCGGTCTGCGGGACAACCTTTGCCTGGTCGGCCTCCATTGCGGCGGTTTCGGCGGCGTCGAGGACGCCGTTGTGGTTCTTGTCGTATTTCAGCAGTGCCTGCGGATCCGCAGTCTGCGCTGGCGCTGTCTGCGCCAGGAGCGCCCTGCTGGAAAGCAGCAGCAGTGCGCATGTGCAAAGCCGCAGACGGACGCGGCTTCTCGCGTTGATTCTGGTAGTCATCAGTGTTCGGTAGTTCCTACAGGCCTGGAGATAACGTGCGCGCAGCACCCCCGCGGTGAGGTCGATCGGCTCCGCGGCCGGGTTATCCGTTATCAGCGACCAGTTGTTTGCTGTCCTATATCGACCGGGCGCGGACTTCATGCACGGCCCGCTGTCTATACAACGCGACCTGGATCTGACAGTACGAGAATGCGCAAAACAATATAGGCAATATGCAACGAAGCGCGATGCCGCGGCGGGCCCGGCGCCCGTCATGGAGCTTCCACAACTCGCTGGCGCAACGCGCGCGCAATGACTGGCCGCATGCGCGGGGCGCTTCGCTCGGAGCCGGGATCGTTTCCGCGCACGGACTGTCAGATTCCTTCGCCGCGTGCGGGCTGCGTGGACGGGCCGCGCGCGGACGGGGTTGCCGGTTCTCCTATGGGCGGACTGTCAGATGAACTCCGTGCGCACGCCGCGGTCGGCTTTGGCCGCGCGCGCGTCTTGCGGGATCGAACCGGGAAATCCGCCATATGCCCACGCTCCGCCGCAGCTGTCATCGCACCGCCGCACGCGGGGCGCGCCGTGTGCGGCGCCGGAGGGTCCGGGGCGCTCCGTTCCGGGAGGAACGCGGAGGCGGGTCGCGCGCCTGCCCGGGCAATCTATATACATAATTATAACAGTCAGCTATTCTGCATAGAAGCGAAGCAAGTTTCCCTATGAAAAATCCCCTGCAGTGCGCGTTGCTAGCCGCCGCGCTCTCGTTAGCAGCCGCGGCGCATGCCGCGGACGGCGTCACCCTCACCGAGGACGCCGCGCTCTACACGCTCGACAATGGTATCGTCACCGCACGCATCGCCAAGGATTCCGGTGATCTTGTGTCACTGCGCTACAGGAACAAGGAGATGCTCGCGACGTTTCTGAAGGAGGACGGAACCCCCGACCTCCAGAAGGACCCGCCGGGACACAATCCGAACGGCTTGAACCGCGGGATGACCGATCACCAATACGCGTTCTGGTCGCACGATGCGATGGGGCCGCGCGGAACCGGCGACGCCGTCGCCCGTGTGACGATTGATCCGAAGTCGAACGGTGGCGCTCGTGCCGAGGTTTCTGTGAAGGGAAGCTCGAAGGGGCGCAAGATGGGCACCGGCCCGGGCGTGCCCGGTGGCGAGAAGTCGACCGGCCAGTTTGCCGCCGACATCGAGATCCGCTGGGCGCTGGGCCGCGGCGAGGCCGGCGTGTACACGTATTGTGAGTTCGACCATCCCGCCGACTACCCGACAACGTCGCTCGGCGAGGCGCGCTTCTGTGCCAAGCTCGCGCCGTTCTTCGACTGGCTGAGCGTCGCCCAGGATCCGCACCATTTTAAGCACTATCCCAAGGAGCTCCGCGAGGGTGACAAATACGTGTACACCGTCCCGCAGACCGACAATCCCGCCTTTGGCTGGTCGAGTACCACGGAGCACGTCGGCTTCTGGTGCCTCAACGCCTCGATGGAATACATGAGCGGCGGTCCGACGAAGGTGGAGTTCCAGGGCCATCGCGACACCAACGCGGTCGCCGCGCCGTGCGTCCTCAACTACTGGCGCAGCAGCCATTACGGCGGCGCGGTTGTCGACGTCGCCGAGGGCGAACAGTGGAGGAAGGTCGTCGGCCCGTTCATGCTGTACGTCAATGCGGGCAACGATCCGCAGGCCATGTTCGACGATGCCAAGGCACAGCAGAAGGTGCAGGCGAAGGCCTGGCCGTACGACTGGGTTGCCGGCGTGGACTATCCCCGCGCACCGCAGCGGGCGACTGTTCGTGGACAGCTTGTCCTCCGTGATCCGCTGGCGCCGGCGGGCTCCTCGATGTCCAACGTCCGTGTGGGTCTCACCGCCGCCGCGTGGACGTCGCCCATGCCCGCCGGTCCCGGCGGCAACGCGCGGGCCATCGGCTGGCAGCAGGATGCCAAGTTCTACCAATTCTGGACACGGGGCTCCAACGACGGCCGGTTCGAGTTTTCGAATGTGCGTCCCGGCACCTACACGCTGCGTGCATTTGCGGATGGCGTGCTCGGCGAATTCGCCCGGGCGAGCGTGACCGTCGGATCCGGCGGCGTCGATCTCGGGCAGATCGTTTGGACGCCGGTCCGGCATGGTGCGCAGCTCTGGGACGTCGGCATTCCGAACCGCAACGGCTCCGAGTTCTTCAAGGCCGAGTCGTACTGGGAACCCCAGATTCCGCTCGATTACGCGAAGCTGTTTCCGGACGACGTCAACTTCGTCGTCGGCAGGAGCGATTTTCGCAAGGACTGGTTCTTCCAGCAGGTGCCGCACAACGAGAACCCGGACGCAAAACCCGTCGGCTTCTCCGGCATCACGACGCCGGGCCGGGCGACGCCGTTCGCGGTGACGTTTGACCTGTCGTCGGTACCGGCCGGCAAGGTCGTTCTGCGCCTGGCTCTCTGCGGAACCGCAACCCGGCAGCTTTCGATTGCAGTCAATGACCAGTCCGCCGGCACGATCACCCTGCCCATGGGCGACAGTGCGATCGCCCGGCATGGACGTCAGGGGCTCTGGTACGAACGCGAGCTGAGTTTCGACGCGTCGTTGCTCAGGAAGGGAACGAACGTCCTGAAGATCATCGTCCCCGCAGGCCCGATCAACAACGGCATCCTCTACGATTACGTTCGCCTCGAGACCGCCGATAGCGCGCAGGTTGCCCTGGGCAGCACCGCGCAGAACTGATCCGAAAAGCGTGCGGGCAGTCCTGGGCTCGCCCGCCCGCATGATCGAGACTTCAAGCCCGCGCCTCTAACCCGGCCGAACATTGCCACCTGCCAGCACGACTGGCAGGTCGACGTCAGGAGCGAAATGCTCCGCGTCGGCGCGGCAATGTCGGCCGGTTCAATTTTGTGCGGTGATCTGGTGTAGCCGGCCTCCGCAGAGGCCGGGGATTGGGATGCTTGGGGCAGGGAGTGAACGCCGGGCGAGCGCCGCGGGGGCACACCGGAGCGGCGGATTAAGGACTACGCGGCCTACCCGCAGCGTCGGCCGGATCGCGGCTGGTGGCGCAGGGCTTCAGCCCGCGTCATGGGTCTTCCACTCGCTGGCGCTCGCGGCCACACAGTCGGGAAGCGGCGGGCCCAGCGGTCCCGCCCTACCACCGGACCAAGGCACCAGGGGACTATGAACACCGCCTGCAACGAGTGTACGGCGGTCTGGTGTAGCCGGCCTCCGCAGAGGCCGGGGATTGGGATGCTTGGGGCAGGGAGTGAACGCCGGGCGAGCGCCGCGGGGGCACACGGCGCGGCGGCCCGTCAGCGGGTCTCTTTGAGGTAAGGCGCCAGGGGATTCTGCGCCAGCGCCTTCAGGCCGGCCATCACGCGTTCGGCGTTGAATTCCGCACCGAGGGCGCTCGTGTGAACGCGCTCGTTGGCGGCGAAGAGCGGGTCCACCTTCTCGGGCCCCATCTCGTCGTAACGACTTGCGATGAGCTCGTGCAGGTCGACGAACGGCACGCCTTCGGCCTTCGCGACAGCGCGGGCCCAGTCGGCGTGGCTGTCCGGGGTGCGGACGATCTTTCCGTCCTTGAAGTTCTTGCGCGCAATCAGCGAGCACACGATCGGCGTCGCGCCCTTTGCCTTCGCGTCGTTGATATAGCGACGTAGGTAGTACCCCCACGTGTGCATCTCGCGCTTTTGCTTGGTCTGGAAATCCTCGCGCTCCTCGACCTCTTCACCGATCCCCTTCAGCGGGGCGTACTGGCCGTTGTCGTTGTGGCCGAACTGGATCATCACAATATCGCCCGGCTTGAGGCGGGCGGTGATGAGATCCCAGTAGCCCGCATCGAGAAAGGAGCGTACTCCGGTGCCACCGACCGCGCGGTTCACGACGTTCACCTTGTCGAGGTCAACGTGCTTCGGAAGGTATTCGCCCCAGCCCCACTGGCCCTGGCCGCCGTCGCCGCGGCCCGTGCGAACGGTCGAATCGCCCACGAGCCAGATTGACGGCAGTTTCACCTTGCGCGGCCACGGCAGCCGCAGCCAGGCGGTCTTCTCGGCGGCGACTCCCTTTCCCTTCTCGGAGAGCAGCGAGTCGAAGTTGCCGAGTCGGAGCCCCTTCAGTCCGGAGACCACCATGGCCGCATGCAGATCGGCGCCCTCGGCGGTGAAGTGAACGACGTCCTGCTGGTAATACTCCTTCACCTTCTCCTGGCCGAGCTCCTCGAAGCTGTCGGCCATGCGGTTGGTGAGGTCGATGAACGGCACCGCCGCGTATTTCGCGATGTCGAAGGACCATTCCGAATAGCGGCCGGAGCCCCGCTCGATCCTGCCGTTCTTCCAGATGTTTCGCGGTGTCAGCGAGACCACGATCGGCGACGCGCCCTTTTCCTTCACCTCGGCGATCATCTTGCGCATGTACCAGCCGAACGTGTGGACCGTCTCATGCTTCTTCGTGTAGGCGTTTTCGATCTCACGGCTCTCGTCGCCGAGACCGGGAATGCTGCCGCGCCAGAGCGGCTCGGTGATGACGGCCCCGTCGTTGTGACCGAACTGGATGATCACGGTATCGCCCTTCTTCACATCGCCGATCAGGCGTTCCCAGGCGCCTTCCGTCATGAAGGTTCGGCTGCTGCGACCTCCGATGGCGCGATTGGCGACGTTCACCTTCGACAGGTCGAAATAATCCGCGAACGGAACGCCCCAGCCCTGCTGCCGCGGCGGCCGACCGCGCGCGGCGGTCGAGTCTCCCGCGATGAAGATCGTCGGAAGCGCGGGATTGAGCGGGGGCGGTCCTGCCGGAGCGGGAGCCGGAGTCGGCTTCGTCTCCGGTGCAGGAGTGGGGGACTGTGCGAACAGCGCCGCGCCGGCGGCGAGGAACAGAAGGAGGAAGCGAGACATGGTAACGGGTGAGCAGCCTTTTTGATGCGTGACTAAGCCCCCGCGTCGGTGAGGCGCGGGGGACGTTCCTGAAATCGCGGGGAGGATTAGCGTGCCGCGACGGCGGACGCGTTTTCGTCCAGTTCGAGCCGGAGGTAGTCGTAGATCACGCCATTGTTCACCGGGCCTGCGGCCACGGTGAGCGTGATCACGTTCTGGCCGGCACGAAGCAGCGAGGCATCGAAGGCCACCTCGCGCTCAGTCCAGAGGCCCTGGACCGAGTGCCGCGTGATGGCGCCCTCGGAGGGCAGCCGATCCAGCTTGCCGATGGACTTGCCGTTGAGGCTGACGTCCACCTCACGGGCGCCGCTGCCGCAGATCGCCGCGCGGAGCGTGGCTTTGCCGTGGAGGGCGGCGGCGACGTCGAACGTGATCTGGTACGGCGTTGCCCGGCCGGGCGTGCGGATGCCGTAGAACGGCTCCGATTTTGCGGCCGGGTTCTCGTTGTGAGGCACGTGCTGGAACCACCAGTCCTTGCGGAAGTCGCTCTTGCCGATGACGAAGTTCACGTCGTTCGGGAACAGCTTCGCGTACTCCAACGGCTGCTCCGGCACCCAGAACTTGTCAGCGCCGGCGAACTCGATGCCGGTCCGGTTGGCGATGCCGACATCCCATAGCTGACGTCCCTTGCGAACCGGCGTCCAGGTGATGCTGCCGAGGTCGACCGTCTTGCCAGCCGCGACGACCACCTCAGCCTGCGCGAATTCACCGAGCACGCCGTCCGCGATGGCGCGGAGCGTGTACGTGCCGGGACGCACGTGGCCGATCGTGAACTCGCCGTTCTCCTGACCGCGTGCCCAGAACTGGTAGTTCTTCGCGTCGAGCTGCCAGTCGATCTGGCGTCGCGTGGCGGGTCCCTGCGGTCCCTTGCCGTCGGGGGACGGCGGGCGGAGGTAGGGGGAAGTGTAGGCGGCGGCGGTGAGGCCCACCCGGAGGTTGGGCGTCCCGGCGCCCGGCGCCTGGGGATCAGTGATGACAAGCCGTCCCTTGACGGTCGCGCGTTCGTTCTTCAGCGGGTAATCGAGCCCGTTCACCCACGCGTAGGGCCATTGCGCCGTTTCCTTCGCATGACGCGCCCTGGCGTCCTGCTTCAGCTTCTCGGCATCGCCCCCGGCATTCACGTACAGCAGGAAAGGCCCGACGGTCTTGGTCCATTTCTCGCCATCGCCCACCTCGACGAGAGCGCCGCCGTAGTGGCTGCTGCGCCAGTACACGAAGATGATCGGAGCCGCGACGGCGTTGGTATCGCGATGACCGAGGAAATCGACCTTCGTGGGGCCGCCGCTCATGTATTCCATCGACGCGTTCACGAGCCAGACGCCGAGATGGTCCTGTGTGCTCGACCAGCCGTACACCGGGTTTTCGAACTGCACGGTGGTGTAGATGTACTTGTCGCCCTCTCGCAGCGTCTTCGGAAAATACTTATCGCAGTTGGGGCCGGCGCTGATCCAGTCGAACGTGTCCGCCAGCTTGGCCGCGAAGCGCGCCTAGGTCATCGTCGCGCCCGGGTATTCGGGAAGCTTGGTGAACGTGCACGAGGTGTAGATGCCGCTGTCGTCCTTGTTGAGCGTGTAGCGGATCTCGATGTCGGCGGGAAAATCGCCGCCGGCGGCAGCTCCCGGACCATGTCCCATCCGGATGCCGCCCGAGACGCCCTTCACGGACACCTCGGCTCGTTCGCCGCCGTTGGCCTTCGGATCGATGGTGACCCTGGTGACCAGGCTCTTGCCGCCGGTCGTGTCGTGCGACCAGTAGGCTCCGGCGTGGCCCGACTTGTCGTTCAGGACCTCCGTGTCCTTGAATTTCAACGACGCAAGATCGCCGTTGGTCTTCAGCACGCGCGCCGTAAGCACGCCGTTGCTCAGGAGAAACTCGGTGTCGGTTTCAGTGACGCTGACCGGCCCGGCGTAAAGCCTGCCGGAAGCGAGTGACGCCGCGGCAATGGCGGCCGATGCCAGAACGCCGAACCGGCGTTTCAGGATGCTCGTGTTCATTGTGAAGGGGCTGCATGCGGCGGCATCCGACATGGACGCCGCCGCAACAGTTGAATTGGGATGGGAGGCGGGCGGAGCGGCGGGCGCTCAGTTTGCCTTGCTGGCGGCGGCAGGTGAGCCGGACACGTTGCGAAGCCACTCGATCGCGGCGTTCTGCGTCGCTGCCGGCATCCGCTGGTAATCGCGCGGTTGCTGAAGGACGAGCCGGTCACCGGCATTGTGCAGAGCGTACGCCTTGCGGGCCGCCTCGACCGCCTGCTGGACGTCCGCCGGAGTGGCGTCGCGGTCCATCGTCGGCTGCACGATGTAAACGGGGCGCGGCGCGATCGCGGAGATCAGCTCATCGTAATCGTACGGCACCTTCGATTCCTTGCCGATGAAGAGCCCGAGCTTGGGCGCGACCGGACGTTCGATGCTCAACCGGGCGAGTCCGCCTGTCCGTCGCGAGGCGACGTCGGTTCGCATCGGCGTGAAGCCTGCCACCGAAATGACGCTCTTGATGCGCGAGTCCATGGCGGCCGCATGAAGCGCGACCGCCCCGCCGATGGTGTAGCCGAAGACATGAATCTGTTGCGGATCGACGCTCGGATTGTTCTGCAGGGCGTCGACCGCGGAGCGCACATCCTCAACCATGCGTCCGAGCTGGGAGTAATTGGGGAACCGGTCGTAGAACGGCCCGATTTCGCCGACTCGGGAACCGAACCCGCACTGGTCGTAGGCGAGCACGGCATAGCCGGCCTTCACGAGCGCGAGGATGGGATGCAGGTCGCGCCGGTAAACCCACATGTAGCCGAGCGGATAGCTGTAGCCATGCAGCCAGATGACCGTGGGCAGCTTCGTGCCCTCGGGCGTGCCGGCGGGAAGGAACAAGTCGCCGGTGACGGTGTTGTTCGCGAAACGGATGCGGCGCGAATCGGCAACGCTGCGGTCGGGCTCGTTCCAGCCGAACTCGGCGCTGTTGCGGGCGATCACCCACGCAGGAACGTCCGGCGCGAGCTGCCCCGGGTTGGCAATCGGCTTGGTCGGCGTCGCAGCGGGGCCGCCGCGTCCGGCGAACGGTCCCATGCCGCCACGCATTGCCCGTGGCGCGTAGCTGGGCGGCGTGGAGCCGAGCAGCCATTCGACCGCCTTGAGGGTGCCTGCGTTGCGTCGTTCGAGGTCGGCGAGCGATGTCGGAGTGCCGGCCTGCGGAGCGGGTGCGCTCGCAAGGTCGACGGTGCGTCCGATCGTGTTCTTCCACTGGGCGAAGTCCCACGGGAAGAGAAAGTCATTCGCCCACTTCCGCCCCGAGCGGCCGAACTGGATGTCGAGCCAGTCGATGCAGCCCTCGATGTCGTTCGCGCCGTGGAAGCCGGGTACGCGCATCAGCCCGACGCGGTCGGGTTGTCCCAGGGCGGAATAGACGCGCATCGCCGAATGGTACGTCTGCTCGGCACCCCAGACGTTTGATACCTCGTCGTTGTGACCGTACTCCATGAGGATGGCGCGCGGGGCAAGGAGTGACACGAGCAGATTGGCGTCGACCGGGAGGCGGTCCTCGCGCCCGGAGAAGAAACGCAGCTGGGGGGCGAACCACAACGGGAACATCCGCGTGGTGGATTCGATTCCCTCGCCCATGCCGCGCTCGCCGGAAAGGCGCCAGGCAAGGACGCCGCCGACGCCGGTGCTGCCGGCCACGACCGCTGCGATTCGCTCGTCCACCGCCGCACACAGCGTGGCCATCTTGCCACCACGGGAGTAGCCGGTGATCGCGATGCGTCCCTTGTCGATCTCGGGAATGGTAAATAGGTAATCCAGGACGAGCTGCACCGTCCACGCGCGCTGTCCCATCGTCCCGAAGTCGAAGCCCGGGTACAGCTCCTGCAGGTTCGTGGCCTGGTCGACGCTCGATGGAAATTCGCAGACGGCATAGCCGCGGCGGATCAGCGCGTTTGCCCAGCTGCCTCCTCCGATGAGGACAGGGAAGGGGCCCGGGCCGTCGGGAAGTGTCAGCGTCACCTCGGAGGTGATCCTGCTTTCCGGGCCGTATTCGAGGCGGACCACGCGCGTCGAGTAGCCCTTCTGCCGGCTCTCCTCGACGGACACCACGCGGTCGAGCTTCGGCTTTGGCGGAAGCGTCCCGACGACGTATTTCTCGAACAGCGCGCGAATTTCCTTCCGACGCTCGGGCCAGTCCGCCGGCATCCGCACGGCGCGACCGTCCTGGAACTTCAGCGGATCAGGAAGATAGTTCGCGCTGGCCAATGCGTCGAAATCGGGAGGCAGCGCATTTGTCTTCTGCTGCCACTCCGTCCAGGGCGGCGACGGCGGAAGCGACTGCAGCATCCATTGCACGTGATCCTTGCGTTCCTGTTCGGTGAGTGCGTGAGCGGTGGCTCCGATACTGACGAGCGCGGCAATGGCCGCGACGAGAGGGGTTCTCATTTCCATAGAGGGCTTAGCGGACGGCAGGACGACGGCAGGCACACGAGGTGACGCGGAAAGCCGGGCCCGTTTTCGGACAGTCGGGGAACGGGCGCGTTCTGTCTGGAAACGAGGGTGGAATGTCTGCGATTTCGCCCGAGCGGCCTGGAGAGTTGCACTTCATCGCTGCTGTTTTGTCGCGATGCTTTTCCGCGGGTCGTCCGTCTGACTGCGTGACTTGAACTGCTCCGTTCGAGCCAGCCTTCTCGATTCATTGAATCCCCATCATGACTGAATTCCGCACTTCGTTTCTTTCTCCACTGCTCGCGTTGATGGTTGTCGTCCTCAGCTCCTTCTGCCGCGCGGCGTCGGCCGACGCGGCGCGCGGCACCGACGTGCAATCGCTTGCCGGTGAGTGGCGTTTTGCCCTGGACCGCGCAGATGCCGGCATAGGCGAGCGCTGGTTTGGCAGAAGCCTGGCCGATCGCATATCACTGCCCGGCGTTTTGCAGGCCCAGGGGTTCGGCGACGAAATCAGGACCGACACGCCGTGGGTTCTCGGCCTCGGTGATGCCTGGTGGAAGCTGCAGCCGGAGAGTCTTCGCGCCCGGTTCTCGCAGCCGGGCCGGGTGGAGGTTCCCTTCCTCTCACAACCGCCCCGACACTACCTCGGTGCGGCGTGGTACCAGCGGGACATCGAGGTGCCGCAGGCAATGGCCGGAAAACGGTTCGTGCTGTTTCTCGAACGCGCCCACTGGGAAACCACGGTGTGGGTCGACGAGAAGGCGTATCCATCAAACAACAGCCTCGTTGCGCCTCACGTGACGGATCTTGGGGTGCTGACGCCGGGACGCCACCGACTCACTGTCCGTGTCGACAATCGTCAGATCATCCGCGATCCGGTGCAGGACGGCCATGGCGTCGACGCCCACGCGGTTTCGGATGCGCTCGGAGCGACGTGGAACGGGATCGTTGGCCGTATCGAGCTTCAGGCCACGTCGCTTACGTGGCTCCAGGATGTGCAGGTGTTTCCGAACGCGGAGAAGCGCTCCGCCCTCGTGAAGGTGACGCTCGGCAACGCAACGGGCCGCTCGGGTTCAGGGACCCTGCGCGCAGGCGATGTCTCGATGCCGGTGAAATGGACCGAGGCCGGTGGCACCGCTGAAGTCGAGGTCCTGCTCGGCTCAAACGCGGAACTCTGGAGCGAATTCAAACCCGTGCTCCAGATGGTGACTGTCTCCCTGTCGGGTGATGGCGCCTCCGACTCGAAGACCGTGAAGTTCGGACTTCGTGAAGTCAGCTGGAGTGACAAGGACCTGCTGGTCAACGGGCGCATCGTGAACATTCGGTCGACGCACTTTGGTGGCGATTTTCCGCTCACCGGGCACCCGGCGATGGACGTGGAGGAGTGGAAGCGGATCATTCGCACGTGTCAGGACTTCGGCCTGAACGGGATGCGCTTTCATTCCTGGTGTCCCCCGGAGGCGGCGTTTGCCGCGGCGGACGAGCTTGGATTCTACATGCAGCCGGAATGCGGGCTGTGGGCGCCGTTTGCCGTCGGTGGGGTTTACACGAAATACCTCGAGCAGGAAACGCCGCGGCTGCTGAGCGCCTATGGCAATCATCCGTCCTTCGTGCTCTTTTCGCCCAGCAACGAACCGTCGGGCGCGTACACCCAGATCACGCCCAAATGGGCTGCCGACTGGTACGCGAAGGACCCGCGCCGGCTCTATGCCGCCGGGACGGGCTGGGGCGCGAAGGAGCAGGTCACCGGCGGAACGCAGTTCGCGATTCTCGTCGGCTTCGGCAGGTCGATCTTCCGCGGTGAATCGGGCTGGTTTGGCCGGGATTACCGAGCCGGGCTCGAGAACGCGCACATACCGGTGCTTGCCCACGAGATCGGGCAGTGGTGTGCGTACCCGGATTTCGATGTCATCAACGAGTTCACCGGCTATCTCCGCCCGGGAAATTACCGGATCTTCCGCGCGATCGCGGAGCAGACCGGCGCGCTCGAGTACAATCACGCGTTCGCACAGGCGTCGGGGCGGTTTCAGGCCCTCTGTTACAAGGAGGAGATCGAAGCGAATCTCCGCACCCCCGGCCTCGCGGGATATCAGATGCTCGACCTGCATGACTACCTCGGGCAGGGCACGGCGTTGATCGGTGTGCTGGATGCTTTCTGGAAACCGAAGGGATACATAAGCGCCGGGGAGTTCCGCCGGTTCAACGACAGGACGGTCCCGCTGGCGAGGTTGGCTAGGCGAACCTACACCACGGACGACGTGCTGACTGCGGACGCGGAGTTATATCATTTCGGCGAGACGCCGCTGACCGCGGCGAAGGTCGTCTGGAGGATCGTCGATGCTGAAGGCCGGGTGAAAATGGAGCGAGCGTTCGAGTCTCGGGAGCTGCCTGTCGGAAAGAACCTTCCCCTCGGCAAGATCGAGGCCTCTCTCCGCGAGCTTCCGGCCCCCGGCGCGTACAAGCTGGTCGTCGGGATTGCGGGTACGAAAGTGGAGAACGATTGGAGCTTCTGGGTGTATCCCGCGGCGGTGGATGCAACGGTTCCGCAGGACGTCGTGGTGACCTCGAACTGGGCCGAAGCGCGCGACCGGCTGGCGGCCGGTGGCAAGGTGCTGTTCCTGCCCACCGAGCAGTTCTTCCCGGCGGGTCGGAGCCCGAAGATGAGCCGCACTCCTGTGTTCTGGAATGTGCAGATGACGGTTCGCCCGCCGCGGAATCCGAATCCACGGTTCGATGCCATGCTCGGACTCCTGGTGGATCCGAAGCATCCGGCGCTCGCCGGCTTCCCGACGGAAGCCCATTGCGACTGGCAGTGGACGCCGCTGATCAGTGGCGTGCGTTCGATCAACCTGACCGATGCTCCGCGCGAACTGCGTCCGATTGTGGCGACGATCGACGACTGGAATCGCAACTGGCGGCTCGGCGTGGTCTTCGAGTGCAACGTCGGCACCGGTCGGTTGATGGTGTCGACCATTCCCCTTGCGAAGCCGGACGCCACGCCCGGCGCGAAGCAGCTGCGCCGCTCGCTCCTCGATTACATGGCGAGCGATCGTTTCCGTCCGACGGCAACGTTGACGCCGGCGCAAGTCAGGCAGCTTTGGATGGCGCCTCCCGGAACGGCACCCGCACCCGGCCAGCGCGTCTTTGACCCGGATCTCAACGACGGCACCGGTCCGGCGCAGTTCTGATCGGTCTTTGCCGCAGAGAGGCTCGGGGCGGGGCTGGCGCAGCGGTCAGCTGGATGGACACAGATCCGGACCAAGGCACGGTGACCGCGAAGGACGCGAATGAACGCGAAGGCGTGCGGCTGACTCGGACGTTGGCGTCTGTTCGCGCCCTTCGCGGCTGCGCTTGGCGGCTACGCTCCGAATGCGCTGTGGGCGGAGAGCCCTCACCCCGCGTTTTCGACGACAGACGGCCGGCCCAGCGGTCCGGCCCTCAATTCACATTCTTTGTGAACTCCGTGTCCGAGCTCCGTGAACTCTGCGTCACTGCCTTGCTTCGGAAACCGTCCAGTGCGCACGAAGGGGAGGGGCATACATTGTCACCTATTTGGGTGACAAAACTGTCTCGGTGGGTTTCGCGATGAGGGCGGATGCACGCGCGATTGGAACGTATCAAAACAAAGCTCCCGGCCGCTGGGCGGCCGGGAGCTCGACTCTCACCCGAGAGTTATTCCTGGAGGCTTAGAAGTCGAACGCGGCGGTGAACTGGAACAGCCGCGGGTCGACGACGCGATAGGTGTGGATTTCGCCGTTGGGGAGAGCGCCGATGGGATTCAGTCTCCCGCCCTCGGTCAGGTTTCGCACATTCACCTGGAGGCGCATCCCGACTCTGTTCTTCCAGATGCGCTGGCGGTACGACATGCCCGCGTCGAAGTCCCACCGAGCCTTGTCGTAGATGGGACGATTCGGGTCGTACGAGGACGGGTCGTTCTCCGCCTGGTAGAAGCCGATGGACGCCTTGTCCTGGAACCTGGCGGCGCCGGTGACGGACATGTTCTTTATCCACTTGTTGTCCGTGAACATCGCCAGCTGGACCGTGGTGAAGGCGTTGTAGCGCCATTCACGCACCTGGGACCTCGGCTTGCCTTGGTTTGCGACCGCGATCTTGTAGGGCCCGATGACCGAGACATTGTAGAAGTCTTCGGCCGAGGTGGAGCCGTACTTGTTCGTCCACCACTTCGCGAACGTGTCATCCGCCGTGTTAAGGACGCCGTCAGGGCCGGCGGCGCGGGTGCGCGGATCGACGACCGACTGCCAGATGTCCCAGCGCCTCGCGATGTAGTCCGCGATGGAGGTGGCCATCTTGTCGTCGATCGTCTGCTGCTGACTGACGTTGATGCGGCCCGTCCAGTAGCGGGTCGGATTGAAGAACAGTTCGATCTCCTTGCCCTTCGAGTGGACGTCGGAAACGTCCGCAATGCTGATCGAGTTGTATTGCTGCAAGTGATCGGGCGGCAGGCCCATTTGCCGGGCAACATCCGTTTGGATCTGCTCCGGTGTCCAATCCGGATGCTCGCTTGCGGTCCACTCCGTGGCGTTGCGGTACAGGTTGAACCGATCCGAACCGCCGGATGTGTTGCTGAAGTCGAGGCGACCCGCGCGGGTCGCGATGACGCCGCTGTCGCCGAAGCGCGACTTGGCCTGATTGGTGTCGTACCAGTTGAAACGGAGGCTCAGGCGGTTCTCGAGGAAGCTCACTGAGAAGCCGTAGTCCTTGCCCTCGCCGTAGGGGTCGGGCAGGAGTTCCATGTTCAGGTTCTGGGCGGGCGTCGACGGCGTGAAGCTCGTTGATGTATTGTAGTACACGTTGATCGAGCGGACCGTGTCGAACACCGAGCCCAGGAGTCCGCCTTCGGTCGCGTGTCGGTCGAGCCAGGGAATCTGGCGGAACGGTTTGACGACAAAATCCTTCTACTCGGTTTTTCCCTCGCGGCGGGCCCAGTTGCTCCTCCACTCACGGCTCGGCTCGAGATTGACGCCGATGCGGTCAGGCGCGGTGGCTGCAGACTGCGAGGTGCGGGTAAGGTTCGTGTCCGAGCGCTTGCCCAGGGTGACGACGATCCGGTCGTTCAGCAGATGGCTCTGCGAGACACCTCCCTTGGTCTTGATCAATTGCCGCGTCCTCCCGCCGCCGTTGCTAAACGCAGAGTCGATCGTGACCTGGTCCTTTACCCACAACTTGTCGCGATCGTTGAACCATTCCAGGCCGTACGTTCCATGCAGATCCTTCACGGCCGGCGCCATGTAGTCGATGTTGTCGCCGACGGCATCGCCCAAGTAATACCGGTAGTTGCCGCGGGTCGCGTTGCCACGTGCTGCGCCGGCGGGTAGCCAGTCGTGGACAGAGATGATGGCGTCGCTGTAGTTGAACCCGGTGCTGTACGAGTTCTTGTACTCGCCGTACCCGGCGATCGTGTGGTTGCCGATCCAGCGCGTCCAGTTCTTCTCCTGCTGGAGACTAAGCTGATACGCGAGCTGGCCACGGAAGATATCGCGTGAATAAGGGCTTAGGTTCGTGCTGGGTGCGCCGGCATTGATGTACGGCCGCATGAAGAACGGGTTCGCGCGGCCATCAAGGAGCTTCTCATTTACATCGATGTAAACGGTCGGCGTGCCGAGGGTGTTGCGGCTGATACGATCCGACTCCTCATGGTTCCAGCCGAGCTGCGTCGCCAACATGTGCCGACGAGTATTGAGGAAGAACTGCTCGAGCTCGACGGTGAACGTCTTGGTCCGGCTCTGGTTCCAGTTCGGCGCGACGATGTTCATCGACGACCAATCGTAGTACCGTTTGTCGGACAAGCTCTTCACGGTCTGGGCGAGCGGGCCGACGCGAGGCTGAGGGGCGGACTCCACAAAACGCGGGTTTTGGTTACCTTGGTAATCTGGCGTCGGAATCGGGTTTGGATTCTGGGTGCTCGGAGCCGCCATCACGGTCATGCGGCTGACCATGTACTGCGGGATGGAGCCGTCGCGCTCGATCCACAGTGTCGGCATCGCGAGTCCGGACGAACCGAGCGTTTCCAGTCCGGGCGCGAGACGGTTGCTCTCCGTTGTCGGGTCGTTGACGTACGGAACCTGCGTCGAGGCCCCATTGAGATGAATGGTCCACGTGGTGGGGTCCCAGGTCGGCTTGCCCACGCTCTCCCAGTAGGTGATCGCGTCCTTGGGCAGGACCGCATTCGGGCGCCGTGCAAAGCTTTCGTAATACTCAATAGCGCCGCGAATGGTCGTATACTTGAACGGTTGGTAGGTGATCATGCCGTTGTACCGCTTCGATCGCGAGACGGAAGGTTTCAGCTTGTACTGATCCTCCTGAAACACGGCGCTGCCGCGGATCCCCAGCTTGTCCTTGATGATCGGCCGGCTCACATCGAGCGAGACACGGGCACTGCCCCTGTCGTCACCCCTGAACTCGAGCCGGGTGCTCTCGCGCTGGAGCGAGGCGCGCGCGGGTACGATGTTGACTGTTCCGGAGGCCGCACCCAGACCGAAGATCGAAGCGTTCGGGCCACGCGAGATTTCGAGCGCTTCGATGTTGATCGGGTCGATCGGCACGCGTCCGCTCGTGGCGAAGTTGCCGCGAGCCTGATTGGCCGCGGCGATACCGCGAACGCGGTTCGCGTTATTCGGGTCGAGCGAAGTGCCATCGTTGACCGCCCCGTTTCGATCGATGGTGAAGTCGGTGTAGTTGCCGGTGCCTTCCGTGTTCGCCTCGTACAGGAAGATGTCGTTCAGGTCGTTCAACCCGAGATCCTGTATCTGCTGCTTGGTAACGACGGAGATCGATGAGCCGAGGTCTTCGAGCTTCGAGTTCAGTCGCGTGCCCGACATCGTGTTCGTGGCCTGGTAGCCGCGATCGGAGCCGCTGTTCACCTCGAACGGTGACATGACGATCGTTTCGTCGGGAGTCGTGGACGACGGATTTGCCGCAACGGGCGTCGCTGCGGCCTTGGCCTGGTCGGCCTTGAAGGCCGCGGCCTCGTCCGCATCGAGTATTCCGTTACGGTTCTTGTCGTACCGCTGAAGCGTCAGCGGATCGGTCTGTGGAGTCGGCGCGGTTTGCGCCAACAACGGTCTGCCAGCAATCAGCAGTAGGGTGCAGATGCACAACCGGTTAAGCCGGCTGGTGCGGTCCTTGCTCGTAGTCATCTTTGCGTTGGGGTTCGGAAGCGGACCAATTGGACGCGACGGGGTTGATAACGCGTGCGCAGCTTCCCCGAACACGCGGGTCGATGACGCGCTGGGGTATGCGTTATCTGTGCGTCCGACAGGTCGGCTAGGACTATCGACAGGCGCGAAGTCACCAGAACGGGTGATATCTACAACGCGACAGATTGTCGGACAGTAAGACTGTCTATAAAGAAAAGTGCTTTCCCAAGTATAACTCTCTGGTGCGCGATCACCTGCGTCCGCTGACGTAAGCAGCCTGGGTTGCGGGGCTGGCTGACACGAGAGGGAGGCTCCTGCCGGTCCTTGTGTGCATCGTCAGCGATTCCAGCCGCGCGTACCTATGGGGCGGACTGTCAGATGCCTTCTTTCTCCCGAGCTGGCATCCTTCACGAAACTTCACCGTCTTGCGTCGAAACAACCGGAATACCCCGCCGAGGTCCAGCCCCAGCTCCTGCCTTGCGGTGTGCTGCTGTGCTTTGCACGCCAGCTGCGCCGCACGGATCTCAACGGCCTTGTATATAAATATATAATATTCGACTGGACTGCACGGTCGTCCCGCGGCGATCCCGTTTCCGGGTGTCCGCACCCGTGCGTGTGCGCGACCGTTCCCCGGGCGTGGAGGACGCTGCGGCCCGGTCCCCTGTGGCCGCAAAGGTCGCTGCGAATTGCGGTGTGCCCGGCCTCCCGCCTCAGCCCAGGCACGCCTTGAAGCCTTCGGTGAGAGCCGCGCGGTCCAGGTTCTTGCCGATGAAGACCAACGTGTTCTGACGCGGGTCCTGGCCCCATTCGCGGTCGAAGGTCGCGTCGAAAAGCATGTGGACGCCCTGGAAGACGAGGCGCTTGTTCGAGCCTTTCACGGCGAGTACGCCTTTCATGCGGTAGATGTCGCCGCCCTTCACGCGCAGCAGCGTGCCGATCCATTCGTTGAGCTTCTTGCCGTCGAGGTCGCCCGGTTCGCTGATGCCGACCGAGGTCACCGACTCGTTGTGCTCGTGGGCCGCATGATAGTCCTGCTGCCAGCCGGGCTTCACGACGTCGCCATCGACATGGATGTGCAGGGGGTCCTCGCCGCAGCCTTCGAAGACGAGGTACCTTCCGGGTACGGGGACGTTCAATTTGAAATGCCCGTGCCCGTCGTCGAGCAGCAGCCGGTGCAGGGTGCCACCCGGTGTGATCGTCTCGCCGGCCTTGGTGCGTGATTCCCAGTCGGAGAACACGATGACCGCGGCGTCTCTCGCCGTCGTGATGTCCTGTTCGGCAAGTGACTTCACGGGCATGACGACGACGTCGAGCTCGTTGGGATTGCCGTGGTGATGATGATGGTGGTGCTCGTGCTCGCCGTCCTCCTCATGGTCATGATCGTGGCCATGGTCGTGATCGTGCTCGCCGTCCTCGTGATCGTGGTGGCAGTGGCCGATCACTAGCTCATGGGTGCCCGAGGGAAGCTCGTACGCGCCGCCCCATTCGAAGGGATATTCGGGCTCGAGAAACTTCGGATCCAAGTCGGTCGCGCGGTGGAGGTTGAAGCCGCCGACGTCGAGCACGCGCTCGAGGGGAATGTCGCAGTTCTTCGTGCGGTACACCTTTGCGACGGCATTGATCCGTTTGATCCGCGCCTCGAGCTCGTCGAGTTCGGCCGGGGTGACGAGGTCCGTCTTGTTGAGAAGGATGACATCGGCGAAGCCGACCTGCTTGACGGATTCGTCGTCGGCCTCGAGGTGCTGGACGACGTGCTTGGCGTCCACCACGGTGACGATCGCGTCGAGCTTGAACGACTGCTTCATCTCATCGTCGGTGAAGAACGTCTGCGCGACCGGCGCGGGATTGGCCAGGCCGGTGGTCTCGATCAGGATGCCGTCGAGCTTGTCCTTGCGTTTGAGCAGGCGGCCGAGGATCCGGATGAGGTCGCCGCGGACGCTGCAGCAGATGCAGCCGTTGTTCATCTCGAACAACTCCTCCTCGCTTTGAATCACGAGCTGGTTGTCGACACCCACCTCGCCAAACTCGTTCTCGATCACGGCGAGTTTCTTCCCGTGGTTTTCGGTGAGAATTCGGTTGAGGAGCGTGGTTTTCCCGGCGCCAAGGAAGCCGGTGAGGACGGTGACTGGAATCATGGAAAATCCGAAAACTCACGAATGTCGACAGATGCTCCGGAATCGCAAGCGTCGGAATGGCGGCCGCTGAAGCCGCCGGGTTCAAGGCGCACCGCTTAGGGTTGAATCTGAAAACCGAAGCCAACCACGAATGGGCACGTACAGAACGGGTTGAACCACAGGTGAACTCAGATGGACACGGAACCAGACCAGGCACGGTAAACCGCCCAGGATGTGGGCGGGGTGCCCTCACACCGCGTTTTCAACGACAGACGGCCGGCCCAGCGGTCCGGCCCTCAATTCACAAGCCCCGGACCAAGGCACGGGCACCACCCCGCGTTTCTACGACAGCCGGCCGTTTGAACGTGCTTCCTGTCGCGCGCTAGGTGCGGGCCTGATCGATGGTGATCACGCGGCCGTTCTGGAAAGTGACGCGGATGTCGTCCTGCGGATACGAGCGATAGTAATCGATGTACGAGGGCTCCCAATAGAAACGGTAGTATCCGCCGTAGGGGTTCCACGCTCCCCAGCGGTGGTAATACATGCCGGTTCCCGCGTAGTCCTCAAAGTAGGACCGGTATATCCACGTTTCGGTCTGACCAGTCTGCGTCACTTTCGACCGCCTGAGATCCGGCTGACCCAAGGCGATGTACACCATCTGCGGGCTGAACCCTAGATCGATATCCCCGTGCGCCAGCTTTGACTGCGTGTTCGGGTCGAGGCTGTAAAACAGCCCGGCGTTCTCCTGGATGCGGCTGTTGATCGTGCTGCACGCACCCAGCATCAGCGCCGCTCCCGCGAGCGCTGCAAGTTGGATGAGTTTTTTCATGGTTTGGATTGCGACGCCAAGCACTCCGGATGGTTTCGCCGGAATCTTCCGAAAAGCTGGGTTCCGTCGCTTGCATTTTCCGTGTCCGGCCCGGGTGAAATGCTCCACAAGGTCGTCCAGGTGCGTCGCAGGTCAAAGCAGCCGGCCTCTGCGCGACGCCTCCCTTTGCAGGGTGCGTTACGGGAACGGCTTTTGATGGCGGGACCTCCTTTACTCGCGCAATGGGGTGCGCACCCCGGGGGGCGGTCAGAGTTTCAGGCGGCGAAGCCGGAGCGCATTCGACACAACGGTGATCGAGGAAATGCTCATCGCCACGCTCGCGATCATCGGGCTCAGGAGGATGCCGGCGACGGGATACAGGACGCCGGCGGCGACGGGAACGCCGGCGACGTTGTAGGCGAAGGCCCAGAACAGGTTCTGCTTGATGTTCCGCAGCGTGGCCCGGCTCAGGTGCACGGCACGCACGAGAGCGGCGAGATCGCCCCGGACGAGCACAAGACCGGCGCTGGCCATCGCCACATCGGTACCGGTGCCCATCGCGATCCCCACCTCGGCGGCGGCCAACGCCGGAGCGTCGTTGATGCCATCCCCCGCAAACACGACCCGTTCGCCGCGACTCCGGTGTTCGCGCACGAGCTCCTGTTTGCGGCCAGGTGTGACTCCGGCGTGATACCCGTCGAGCGAAAGTTCGCGGGCGACCGCTGCGGCGGTCTCCTCGCGGTCCCCCGTGACCATCACGATGCGGAAGCCCAGCCGCTGCAGTTCGCGAATCGCCGCCGGCGTGGTCGGCTTGATCGTATCCGCGAGAATGATCGTTCCCGCGTCGGCTCCGTCCACCTGCACCCCGACCATCGTGTAACCTATTGGGTTACGCCCGACCTGCCGACCCTCGGGGGAACCTCCCGGCGGTGTAACCCAATAGGTTACACGATGGTCGTTGGCGCGACCGACGTTCACGCGCTGTGCCCCGATGCGGGCGCGGACGCCGAGTCCCGGCTCGGACGTGAAATCTGCGGCGGGTTGCAGCGGCAGTCCGCGGGCGGCGGCCTCGGAAACGATGGCGCGCGCGAGCGGATGTTCGCTTGCCGACTCGGCGGAGGCGGCGAGCGAGAGCAACCGTGCCTCCGTGAAGCCAGGGGCGGGCGCGAGGGCGGTGACGCGCGGAGTGCCCGCCGTGAGGGTTCCCGTCTTGTCGATCAGGACGGTATTCGCCGAGGCGAGACGTTCCAGCGCGGCGGCGTCCTTGACCAGCACGCCCGCCTGGGCGCCGCGCCCGATGCCGGTGACGAGCGACACCGGGGTGGCGAGCCCGAGTGCGCAGGGGCAGGCGATGATCAGGACGGCGACGGCATTCAACAGCGCGTGCAGGAAGCGCGGGTCGGGGCCAAGCGTGATCCAGGCGGCAAAAGTGATCACCGCGGCCGCGCCCACGGCGGGTACGAACCACGCGGAGACGCGGTCCGCGATGCGCGCGATGGGGGCCTCGCTGTTTTGGGCTTCCTCGACGAGCCGGACAATCTGCGCGAGGAGCGTCTCGCGGCCGACGCGCTCGGCCCGGAAGACGAACGTGCCGCTCGTGTTGAGAGTGCCGGCGCTGACGCGCTCACCGCGGGCTTTTGCGACGGGCACGGGCTCGCCCGTGAGCATGGATTCGTTCACCTCACTGACGCCGTCGGTGAGCACGCCATCCACGGGAACGTTCTCACCCGGACGCACGCGGAGGAGATCGCCAGGGTGGACACTCTCGACGGGCACATCTTCCTCGATCCCAGTCGGGCCTACCCGGTGTGCGATTTTTGGAGCGAGATCCATCAGGCCGCGGATCGCGGCGTCGGTTCTTGCATGGGCACGCTGCTCGAGGATCTGACCGAGCAGCACGATGGCGGTGATGAACGCCGTCGCCTCGAAATAGAGCGGGAGACCGTGTTCCGTGCGAAATGCAGGCGGCAGCCGGTCGCCGAAGAGCACGGCGAAGACGCTGAAGAAGTACGCGGCCCCGGTGCCGGTCACGATCAGCGTGAACATGTTCGTGTCGTGTTCGCGAAGCGAGTACCACCAGCGGCGGTTCAGCGGAGCGCCCGCCCAGAAGAACACGGGCGTTGTCAGGATGAGCTGGGCCCAGGCCAGCACCCGCGCATCGATGCCGTGGAAGAGCGACGGCGCGAGCATTTCACCCATGGCAAGCGCCATGACGGGTATTCCGAAGACCAGGGCGGCCCAGAGCCGCGGACGCAGGTAGCGCTCGTGGGGCAGTCCCATGTACACGATCTCATCGGGCGGGGGCATCGCGCCAGTCGGAGTCCCGCCGTGTCCGTGACCCTGCGCGTGCGAATGTCCATGTCCGTGTCCCTCCGCTTGCGACATGGCCTGTTCATTGGGGCTGCGCGGGTCATGCAGCCCCGTCTCGGGCTTCTGGCTGCCGCAGCAGTCGCGGTCATTCGGGTTTGATGGTTTCATGTGTGCGGCAGGGCACGCACCGCGCCCCTGATCGTAAACTATGCGTTTGGGCAAGGCGCGGCAACGCACTTGCAGAGACTACACCCAACGCGGCGCTTTCCCTTGGACTTCCCGGGGCAGGCGACAAAGGCGTCGCAAATTGATCTGCTCCTACCGGGAGCCCTCAGTCCGTGCCGACGACGCGGTTTCCCCATCCGAGAATCAAGCGGGTGCCCGCTGGTGCGGATTTTCGAGAGACGGTACGCTGCGCGTTCAACAATGGAATTGCGTCGTGGCACCGCGGCCGCGGCGTCCCCTTCCGCGCGAGCGGAGAACACTAAACACACCACAATCATGGCCCACGAGAAATACGAAGACTGCATTGACGCGTGCAACGAGTGCATGGAGGCGTGCGAGCACTGTGCGACCGCCTGTTTGCACGAGGAATCGGTGGACAGGATGACCCGGTGCATCGAGCTCGACCGCAGTTGCGCCGACACCTGTTCGTTCGCGGCGCGTGAGATGGCCCGCGGTTCGCCGTTCGCGGAACGCGCCTGCGCCCTGTGCGCGGAGGTATGCGACGCGTGCGGTGCCGAGTGTGCGAGGCACAACATGGATCATTGCCAGGAATGCGCCGAGGCGTGCCGCAAATGCGCGGAGGCCTGTCGCGAGATGGCGGGCGTGGCAACCTCCAGTGCCGGTGCGACGGACCGGCCGTTGCGTCGCTGAACAGCGCGCGACCCCGGGCGCCTCCTCTCATTCACATGCCCTGGAGACGCTCTCCATTCCTACGCGGCGGTTTGACGCTGCGCGAGTCGCGGGTTGGGTGATGCATCTCCCGATGCGCGAGTACCTGCCGCCTGTCCTGATCGTCGACGACGACCAAAACGACGTTGATCTCCTGCGCGGCGCGCTCACGCGGGCGGGAGTGCGCAACGGGTTGCTTGCGTTCACGAACAGCGCGGAGGCCCTCGAGTTTCTTCGGTCGCTGTCCGGATCTCCGGAAGGACCGTTCCTCTGGCCGTGCGCGATGTTCCTCGATCTGAACATGCCGAACGTGCACGGCTTCGTGTTCCTGAAGTGGGTGAGGTCCGAATCCGTGTTCGACGACGTGAAGGTGGTCGTGCTCTCGGGTTCCGAGAAGCCGGACGACCGTGACCGCGCGCTCAAGCTCGGGGCGGATCAGTACCTCGTGAAGTTTCCCCCTCCCGAGGCGTTCGCCGAAGTCGTGGCGTGTCTGACGCAGCGGACGGCGCAGCGGTGAGGGAGACGCGCGTCAACGCGTCGCGAACACGTGTACCTGTCCCGGAGCCCGCGCCTTCGCGAGCGAGGCGCAGAGATTGTCCTTCAGCAGCTCGATCGATTCGGCGTTCATATCAAGGAGCGTCTGGATGCGGTCCGCCGCTTCGGGCAGGCTGAGGTTCTCTTTGATATCGATCAGATCGCGATGCAGCCGGGCAAATTTCTCGATTGCCTCTTTCTGATCGGCGATGCGGCTCTCGAGAGCAAGGGCGGGGTTTGGCATGGCGGCTCAGAACGTGGGTTGTTGTCGCAGCGCTGCTGCGCGCAGGGGGATTGAAAGCAAGCGTACAGGCTAGGCCCACCATCGGCGGGTGACAATCAGGGTAATGCTGACCCCATCCGTGGCTTTCTCCGCACCGACGCCGGTGGTTTTGCATGATGGAGTATGCCGTTCGGCAGGGATTTACGCATGTCTGCCTGCGCCGATTCTTCACGACTGGGGTCTGAAACGAGGATTGGGGATGGGCAGACCCACCGGCGTGTGGAGCGTGCACCCGATGTTCGCGCCTATCCGTTTGGATACCATGGACCATGCTCAATGAGGCCCCGGCAACGTCCGTCGGCAGGGCGACACCGGAGCCCATGCCTCGTCCCGCCGAACCTCCTTCGCTTCACGAGAAGTTCCAGAATCGCAAACACTTCGGCTCCCTCGACGGATTGCGCGCGGTCAGCATACTCGGAGTGATCTGGCACCATTCGGCCGCTGTCGCGTTCAGCGCGGGCGTGCCGTTCGTGCATCAGGGCAACCGGGGCGTGAACCTGTTCTTCGCGATCAGCGCGTTTCTCATTTCCACGCTTCTGATACGCTCCCGGGAGCAGCGGCGGCTCAACGTGCCGCGCTTCTGGCTTCGGCGCGCGCTGCGCATCCTCCCGCTGTATTTCGCGGTGCTCGCCGTGTACGTCGTGCTTGTGGCAACGACGGAGCGGGACGTGGTGGCTCGCGAGGGATTCTTCGCCAACTTGCGTTACTTCGCGACGTTCACGTCTAACTGGTTCGTCGCGTTGGACAGCCCGCGCGTCATTTTCTATTTCGCGTGGTCGCTCGCGGCGGAGGAGCAGTTTTACCTGTGCTGGCCGTGGATCGAGCGGAAGTTCTCGGGCATCGGGCCGGTCATCATTGCGCTCGGGGGGCTGCTCGTGTCGCAGGGGGCGCGGCTCGCCCACGAGAGCGGCGAATCCACAGGCGTGCTTCTGAAGATCGTGAGCAGCGTGCCGGCGGCGATCCTGGCCGGGGTGGTGCTCGCCCACGTGCTCAACGGCAGGACGGGGTTCCGCGTGCTTCAATCAATCATCGGCCGCCGCGGATCCGCACTCGCCGCAGGAGCGGTGGCGGTGCTGGCCATCGCGATCGAACCTTGGCTCGGACTCGCGGGAGAGCCGCTCGTCGCGATGTCCCTTGCGCTCCTGGTCGGGGCGTGCGTGATCCGCGAGGACAACGACCTCGCCCTGCTGCTGACGGCGCGACCGGTCGTGTGGGTTGGCGTGGTCAGCTACGGCATCTACCTCGTGCACATGCTGGCGATCTCGATCGCGCGCCGGGCGCTTTCGGCTGCGGACATCGATTCGCCTTTCGCGGTTTTCGGCGCAGGCACCCTCGTGGCGATCGCGATCGCGTCTCTGAGCTATGTGACCTTCGAGCGATTCTTCCTCAGGTTGAAGGACCGTATCCCTCAATGAGGCGGACGAGACCGGCGATCCGAATGTCCGACGATGATGGGTAGGCCCGGACCGCTGGGAGGGCCGTGTCTCGGTGGGAGCTCTTCCGCCGCAGGACACGGGTTGCGCGCTCACCGGGGCGGTCACTACGGGAAATCCGGTAGTTTGCCGGCTGTGGGTCCGTACGCATTTCGAATAACGTCGCGGCTCCCACGTTCTCCGCGGAGAGCCTCCGCGGCGGACATTCCCCACCCACACCCAAGCGGTCGGCGCCCACACGCCGGCCCTCCCCACGCACATGACCTGCGTCGTATGCCCGAATCGCTCCGCCGGATTCGCGCTTCGCGGGCGTGTGTTCCTGGCGGTCACGCTCTCAGCCATCCTCGCCATGAAACTCGCACCCACTACGCGAGCGCAGGACATCGATCCGCTCGCCGCCCGAAAGAAGCAGCTGCAAGCCGAGAAGGAGACCCTCACGCTCGAAAAGGAGGTCACGACGCTTCAGAACGACCTGCGCACCGCGCAGGCGAAGCCCTTCGCCGATTCGCTTGCTTCGCTCAACGCCATCCCGAAACCCTCCGGGGCGTTTTCGATCGCGGCAGACGGCGTCGAGTCGCCCGCGTCGTCGCTGCTCGGCGCAAAGGTGTTGAAGCTCGCCGCGGCCGACGTCGCCGCCGACGTCGAGGCGCTCAAGCCGGAGCAGGTGGTACTTGTGCCCGTCGGGAGCGAACTGTTGACGCGGTTACGCCGGCCCCTGTTCGAGACTACGCGCGCTCAGATCGCTTATGACGGCAACCTGCTGATCGCCGAACTGACTTCCCGGAAGGCGACGCCCGAGTTCGCGGGCACGACGCTTCCGAAAGCGATCGACGATGTTGCAACCCGGCCGGTGACAGCCGTCACCGGAATGGAAATTGCGGTCGCGGTGCCTGCCGTGCTGGCGGCCGTGTCCGGGTTGTTCAACGTTGACCAATCGGAGAAGGTGTTCACGGGCTCTCCTTCAGATGCTGACGCCGCGGCCTGCGTGGTGGCTGCGCTGAGGGAAAGGAATCAACAGCTGACTGTGTGGTGCTCGCGAGAGGCGTATCTGTCGAAGGCGCTGGGCGGCCAGCTCAACGCGACGGCAACTGTGAAGGCCATTCAGGATCTGAACGCCCAGAGCGGGAGACTGGAGTACGTGCTCTCGTTCGTGACGCAGGAAATGGCCCGCGCTTTGGCGGCGAAGAAGGTTCAGGAGGACGGCTTGAAGCAGACGCAGGCGTCCATCGCCGAACTCGTGGCGGACCAGCGCAAGGACAGGCCACTCAAGGCGGACATGCAGCAGCAGGAGCGTGATGACGAAGTGCAGCGTCGCACGCTGCGCGACGAGCGGATCGGGCGTCTGCAGACCGAAACCGCCGCGTTGGAAAATGAGATCGTGCTGCAGGCGCAACGCGTCGAAGTGTTCACGTCGCTGGGAACACGGCTGGCGGCGCAGGTCACGAAGGCCGAGGCGTTCCTGTCCACCCTCGCCACCAAAGACGGCGAGTATCCGCTGCTGCTGTGGCTGCTGATGGAGGAGAAGATCGCCGCCGTCGACAACCCGCCGCTGCAACTCGGTGTGAAGGCGGTTTCCCAGAAGGGGAGCACGATCACGCGGAAGTCGCTACTCGGCTCGAAGCACTATGCGAACGCGACCGTTGTGCTCCGGTACACGGCGTCGTTGCCCGATGGCAGAATCCTGAAGACGGGAGTCGCGCAGCGGGGGCTTGCGTTTCGGCTCCCGAAGCCGGGCAGCTTATTGCCGTTGGACTGGGACGCGCTGTCCGGCCAGAGAACGCAGCCATGAAGAGGCGCGGCTTCAGCGGAGGAGGAGGAGGAGGAGCCGGGGACCCAGGCAGACCGCCCAAGCAGGGCCCGGAAATCACAATCTCGGTCAAGGACACCCTGACCGGGAAGGTGAAGAAAGTCGTCGTCGGCGAGGTACCCAATCTGGCGAAGGGCAAGCTGACGATGCTCTCGCTGAAGGTCGAGAAGGCGGTTCGCGATTACTTGGCGAAGCAGCTCGTTCCGGAACCGGCGCCCAGACTCAAACTCAGACCGAAGACATCGCACGCCCAGCGTTGTGAACCGCAGCGGGCGGGCGCAGCCCGGATGGGCCCGCTCCTGCTGCGCGCGATGGCTGCGGAGACCGGAACGGCAACGGCGTTCGTCCTCCCCCGGCTGACGCTCGCATCCCGCGCAATGGAATCGATCCCTGCCGCGTCAGTCCCGCTGCCGATCACGCTTTCGATTCCCGGCGAGACACCGCAACCCGGCGAGCGCTGGCGCTCTTACAAGCAGCGCGTTGCGGATCGATTGGGCGAGCTGGCGATCCGGCTTGGACGTGAGATCGGTCTGCATTGCACGTTGCTCCATGCCGCAAACGCACTGCGCTGCCGCGCGACTCCGGAGCAGGTGAAGGCGGCGATGGAAATCACCGGGCTGCGGATCATCGAACTGGATCCCACGGTGCGGGTGATCGCGCTCGATGACGCGGGCCGAGATCTCGATCTGCCGAGATTCAGGGCGGGACATCCGCATCTGACCGGCGCGGGCGTGAAGGTCGCGGTGCTCGATTCCGGGATCGACACCCAGCATCCCTATCTTCGTGTCGCCGCGGCGGTGAGCACCTGCGGCGAGCCGGTGGGGACGCCGGGACTACACGGAACGCACGTCGCTGGGTGCCTTGCGTCACGCGATTCGGTGTACGGAGGTGTGGCGCCTGAAGTGGACCTGCTCGACATCAAGGTTGTTGACAGCCAGGGGCGCGGGGATTCCAGCGGGATTTCGCGCGGATTCGACGCCGCGCTGGACCAGGACGCGGATGTCATTTCCTTGAGCATTGGATTCAATCATCTGCCGACGTGGTCCCAGGGCGGCCACGGATGGTACTGCCCGGACGGCAAGTGCCCGCTCTGCACGGCGGTGACGAACGCGGTGCTGTTGGAAAATGTGCCGGTCGTCGTGGCTGCAGGCAATGACCACGCGCATGCCGAGTTTCTCAGGGCGAACGGAGGTGCGCTGGACTTCGACACGGAGCTGAGCTGCCCCGGGCAGGCCACGGGTTCGATCACGGTGGGCGCCGTAACCAAGCAACAGTTTGTGACGGCGGGTTTCAGCAGTCGTGGACCGACCTCCTTCGGGTCGGCGAAGCCGGACATCGCCACCGACGGAGTGAACGTCACGTCGTGCTCGCTCGTGCCGCGCGATGCCGCAGGGCGGCCGCTGCCTGGGCCCTTCGAAAGAGGCGACATCACGACGCGGCTGAGCGGCACATCAATGGCGACGCCGATTGTGGCTGGGGCCGTGGCGCTCCTTGCGCAAAAACGCAAGGATGAGGGACTGCCTCGCGACGCGGCGGCGATTCGCAAAATACTTCTCACGCAGTGCTTTCGTCCGCTTTCGGCAGGGTCTTCGGAAGTTGGCGTTGGACGGCTCGAACTGGCCGGCATATAGTCACCGGCATGGGAGAAAAGGAGCTCAACAAACTTCGTGATCAGCAAGGGCTGGTGAAGCTGCCTGACGGTACCGAAGGGGTTCCTGTAACGCTGCAGTATCGCGGCCACATGCCTGTGATGGATCGGGCTGGTCGCAAGAAGTGGCTGCAGCAGCAGTTCGGGCAGGTTGGCACGACACTCGGCAAGTCACAGATCGTGCTCAAACTCGACACGGTGTCGCCGAGCTCGCAAACCGTCGAGGCCATCTGCCCGGTCGAGAACTTCAGCAAGGCGAAGGATCTTGCGAAGGCATCGGGACTGCGGCTCGACGTGTTGTCGAAGATGCAGATGCTGTAGACGATCAGCTGCAAGGGGAGGCGCAGCCGAAAGAGCCGGAACGCGCGGGCGAGTTCGCGGCCTACGAAGAGGAAACGGGAGCGATGGCGCCCATTGCGGCCGCCAATTCCTGCAGCCAAGACGCGTTCGCAGCGTCGTGACGCCACGCGATGTTCATCTCGATTTCGATGCCGGGCGGTTTCAATTCGGCGAATACGACGCTGCTGTGCGGAAGCTTCTTCGACATGGGCAGGACGTAACCGATTTCGCGGGTCGTCGCGACCGTCACGAACATCGCGGCGACGCTGTCCACAAGCCGCCCGGGTTTCGGCGTAAAGCCGGCGCGCCTCGCGGCGTCGTCGAGCAGGGCGGTGCGGCCCGGGAAGCTCGCGTCGTCCCATCGGGCCCAGCGTGCGTCGCGGAGTTCCTCCAACGCATAGCGCCGGCGTTTCCCCAGCGGGTTCGCCGCGCCGAGGGCGAGGATCGCGTGGACCGAGCCGAGGCGGCGGACGGCGAACTCCGCGCGGGCTCGAGAGTGGGTCAGCGGGCCGATCAGCGCGGCGTCGATGTCGCCGCGTCGGAGCGCCGCCATGAGCTCCGGCGGCGTGAGCTCGATGGGCTGGAGTGAAAGTTCGGGGTGCCGCCGCGCGAAGCGTCGGAGTCCCGGTCCGTAATGATCGAGCCAGAGCGTTCCATAGTGTCCGAGCCGTAACTGCCGTCCGATGCTCCGCGCCTCTTCGACGGCGCGCTCGGCCGCGGCGAGGACGTCGAGCGCGGAGGAGAGGAAGCGGGAGCCGGCGGGCGTGAGCGCTGTGCGCGTTCCGTGCCGGAGGAGAAGCCTCGTTCCCAACTCCTCCTCGAGGTCGCGGATCTGACGGCTGAGCGCCGGCTGTGTGATGTGAAGGCGTTCCGCGGCGCGGCCGAAATGCAGCAGGTCGGCGACGGCCGTGAAGTAGCGCAGATGCCGGAGCTCCATGTCGGGAAGAAAGCGACATTACCAAAAGGCATGCCACCCAAAAAACACGGCATTAGCCGGAGACGCAGCGCAGCGGTATCCTCGGGCCATGATTCCTCCACTCTTCTTCGCCGCGACCGCCCTGGAGCGGCCGGCGTTCGTTACATCCGCCGAGGCGCACCCGGCGCCCAGGACACTGCTCGATATCGCCGGCGTCCATCGCGAGCCGGCACGTCTCAGCCGGAGCGTCGTGGTCGTGGTCGACGCGCAGCGCGATTACGTGGACGGCAAGTTGCCGCTCGCGGGGATTGCCGCCGCGACGGCGAATCTGCACCGGCTGCTGGAACGGGCCCGCGCGCTCGGCACGCCGATCGTGCACGTGCAGCAGCTCAGTCCGGCCGGTCGCGGCGCCTTCGAGGAAGGCACGCCGGGTGCGGCGTTCGCGGAGGCGGCGATGCCGAAACCCGGCGAGCGGGTGGTGACAAAGACACGGCCGAATTCCTTTTCCGGCACCCCGCTTGGTGACGTGCTGCGGTCGCTCGATCGCGCGGAGCTGATTGTCGTCGGGTACATGACCCACATGTGCGTGAGCACGACGGCGCGGGCGGCGCTGGACAACGGATACGCGGTGACCGTCGTGGCGGATGCCTGTGCAACCCGGGACCTGCGTGCCCCCGATGGAGGCGTCGTGCCGGCCGAGGTCGTGCATCGCGTCGCGCTGGCCGAACTGGCAGACCGGTTTGCGGTGATTGTGGGCCGGGTCGACGAGCTTCGCGATTGACCCGCGGGACAAGCTGGCACGGGCCGCGTGAACAGAACGCACGACGGGTCCTGGAACGGTGGAACCGCAAAACGTACGTCGAACATTCGAACCTGAATACCGATTTGCCATAGAGGCACGGAGGCCCAACCCGAGCCAAGCCGGAGGCTCCCGCGACAACTCTCATCCGCACGAACAGTGCAAATCCTGAAAATCGGGCTTCCACCGGTTAAGGTATTCTCCGTGAACTCCGTGTCATCGCCATGCGTCGGAATCCAGGTGGCGACCGCTGGGGTGAAAACACGCGATAAATGAGGGAATGCTCCGGTTGCGGCCAAGACTCTGGATGCGTTCGATTTCCGCATGGCGCGAATCCTGATCATCGACGATGAACCGCCGGTCAGATCGACTCTGGCGGCCCTTCTTCAACAGACCGGACACGAGGTGATTGAGTCACCGACGGCGCGCAAAGGCATCGAAGAGCACAAGGCGAAGCCATTCGACCTGATCGTCACTGACTTGGTGATGAGGGAGATGGACGGCACCGAGCTTGTGCGCCGTGTGCGTGCGTTCTCTCCGCAGACGCCGATCATCGGCGTGTCCGGAGACCGGCACAGCAAAATCTACCTGAACATGGCGTCCTTCCTGGGCGCCACTCAGGTGCTCGAAAAGCCGTTGCTCCGCGAGGAGTTCCTGGCCGCGGTTAACTCGGCGCTCGGGGAAGCCGCGAACGTCGGCTGATGCGTCTGACGTGGAAAGTGTCATCTATTGGATGACACTCGTCAGGTCGGCTACTCGATGGCGGGCTCCTCGAGGAAGGACGTCTCGGTGAGTGCGGTGCCTTCGGTTTCGATGATCTCGGGCTCGGGTCGCATCCCCTCCTTGTCGTCGTCAGCGGTGTTGATGCCGAGCGCTGCGTTCAGCGGACAGTAGCGCATGGTCGCGGTCAGCAGCTCGGCCGCGCCGAATACGAATGCGGCGGTCTTCCACCGCTTGTCCTTGATGAAGAGGCCGGCGGCAATGGCTGCCGGACCGATGATGAACCGCGCGATGCGATCTGCGCCGCCAACGTTTTTATTCATTGTTGTTCCTCCGGGGAGCGAGGCCCACTGATTCGGGCGACTGCGCCGATCGCACAGACCCCCGCGGCTTTCGTCAGTTGCAGCTTTGGGGCATGGACCCCGTCAGCCGCGTGCCGCACGTTTTCATTTACCTGCACCGCCAAAGCCGTACCGTTCGCGGCATGTTGATCGACGCAGTGCAACTCCAGCGGAATCTCACGAACCCCGCTTGGGTCGTCTTCGATTGCCGGCATGACCTGGCGGATGTCCAGTGGGGTGCCCGGCGCTACGCGGAAAGCCACATCCCGGGCGCGCGCTTTGCGCCGCTGGAGAACGCACTGTGCGGGACGAAGACCGGCACGAACGGACGCCACCCGCTGCCGCCCGCGGCCCAGTTTGCCGCGTTCCTGGGCAGCCACGGCGTCACGCCTGACACGCAGGTTGTGGCCTACGATGATTGCGGAGGACCCTTTGCCGCCCGGTTCTGGTGGCTGGCCCCTTCGATCGGGCTGACGAAGGTGGCGGTACTCAACGCGAGACTGTCC
>JAJYAR010000079.1 GCA_021779435.1 bacterium | reverse complement strand
GGCCTCAAGCGCCTGTTCAGCTCGCCGAGACTCGAAGTCGTGGCGCAGATCGATCCGCCGGGTTCCCCGGGCGGACAGCTCCTGCAGCGCCTGCACGCAATTTCCGATGAGCCGGCCGCTCCTTCGGCCCAGGAATCCACCGCCACGGAAGCCGGCTACACCCGGATTCCCCGGTTTGAGATTCCTGAACCCGAAACTCCGCCGGCGCCCGAGGCACCGGAGCAGCCGGAAGGCCGCCCCGTGCATCGCGAGGAGCCGCGCATGCCGCCCCCGATGGGCCTCAGCGGACTCCTCAGGAAGTCCGGGATAACGGAGACGGCCCTGAACAGGCTGCAGGCCGGCCCGAACTGGGACGAACTCAACACGCTTCCCCTCCACCGGGCGCTCGCGGAGACGTCGCGGTTGCTGCGTCTCCAGGCGGACACCCGCCCGCAGCGGCCGCCGCTTTCCCGTGCAGCCTTCCTCGGCGCAGCCGGGGTGGGCCGGACCACCGCTCTCTGCAAATGGATTGCCCAGGAGGTGTTCCGGCGCGGACGCCTGGGGCACGTTGTGAGCGTCGAATTCGATCGTCCGAATCCTCTCGGGCCGCTGCCCGTCTTTTCGGAGGCATTGGGAGTTCCCTTGGCGCATTTTCCCTGCGAAACCCAGCCGGCGGTGCCGGGAGGGTTCGTCTATTTCGACGTCCCGGGACTCGCTCCGCGCCAGCCGGCGGACAACGCGAAGATCGCGGAATTTCTCGATCGCGAAAAGATCGTCGAGCGCGTTCTCGTGCTCAACGCGGCCTACGACCGCGCCTCCATGCGAGACGCGTACGCCACCGGTCGCGATCTCGGCGCGACGCACCTCGTGTTCACGCATCTGGACGAGGTGCCGCAGTGGGGGAAGTTGTGGGACTACCTCTTCGATGCCGAGGTGGAACCGCTGTTTCTCGCAACCGGGCCGTCGCTCACCGGCGACTGCGAGGAGGACGTACCCGGCGCGATCGTACGCAGGACACTGCCCCAGGACAGCTAAGCCTTAAATTTATCCATCCAGATGAAATTCGTCTTTCTAGCCGGTGGTTTCGCCGGTTTCCTCGTTACGGCAAGCGCCAGCTTCTGGGCCGGTCACCAGCCCGACCGGATCCTGTTTGATGGAGCTGTCGGCTGTCTCGTCGGTGCCCTGTTGTTTCGCTGGTTCTGGACCGTCCTGGTCCGTGGAATCCGCGAGACGATCATGGCCCGCGCAGCGGCCGCGGCCACCGCCGCGGCAGCAAAGTCAAAGTAAAACCCCAGACTAACTCCCAATGAGTTCCACCGCTTCGTCGAACCCCCAAGGCACGGATGCCACTGCTGCGGCCGCATGGCGCGCATACCAGGGTGTGTCGCCGAGCGCCGTCGATGAGAAGGATCTGATCGCGCGCTACCTGCCGCTGGTCCGCAATGTCGTTGACCGGATCAAGCTGAACATCCCCGCGCATGTCGACGCCGACGACCTCTACAGTGTCGGCGTAACAGGTCTGATCGCCGCCGTCCGGAAATTCGATCCGGAGCAGGGGAGCACGTTTGCAAGCTATGCCGCGATGCGGATCCGCGGCGCCATCCTCGACGAACTGCGCAGGATGGACTGGTGCCCGCGGCGCGCGCGCGCGCGTTCGCGCAAGCTGAAAACCGCCATCAACGAGGTCGAGCAGAAGCTCGGCCGGGCGGCGACCGACACCGAGGTCTGCGAGTGGCTCGGCCTGACCGACAAGGAGTACCAGAAATGGGTCGAGGAGGCGAAGCCCGTCACGTTCATCGCGATCGACCAGAACACCGAGAGCGACGAAGGCGAGGGCGCCTCATTGCACGAACTCCTCGCGGACGATGCCGACAAGACCGGCCGCGACAACATGGAGAAGGCCGAGATGGTGCAGCTGTTGACGCAGCGGATCGGCGAGCTTCCCGAGATTCCGAGGAAGATTCTCGCGATGTACTATTTCGAGAACATGCGGCTGGCCGAAATCGCGGCGGTGTTCGGACTCACCGAATCGCGCATCTGCCAGATCCACGCCCAGACAATCCTCGGCCTGCGCGGCTGGCTGCAGCGGGCACGCAATCGATGAACTCCGTCCCAGGGCGGCCGGATTCCCAACACAGTCCCCTACACTCATGCTAGTCATCATTGGATGCGTCATCGTCGTCGCGGCAATGCTCGGCGGATTCATCATCGCCGGCGGCGAGCCGATCCTGCTGCTGCATGTTTCCGAGTTCGTCGTGATCCTCGGGATTGCCGCCGGCGTGCTCGTGATCGCGAGCCCCGGCCACGTGCTGAAGGACCTGCTCGCGAAGCTCAAGGGGACCGTCACCAGCAAGGCCGCGGGCAAGGAGGAGTTCACCGAGATGCTGAAGCTCCTCTACGAGGTGTTCATGGTCGGCCGGCGCAACGGCCTGATCGCGCTCGAGGAACACATCATGGAGCCCGAGCGCAGTTCGATCTTCAAACGGTACCCGTCCATCCTGCTGAACCATGAAAGGCTCGAGTTCCTCTGCAACGGCCTGAAGCCGGTGATCGACGGCAAGATCAAGCCGGACCAGCTCGAGAACCTCATGCAGGCCGAGCTCGACTCGAAATCGAACGAGGCGGACCACCCCGTGCACGTGCTCCAGCTTGTCGGCGATTCGCTTCCCGGCATCGGCATCGTCGCGGCCGTGCTCGGCATCATCAACACGATGTCCTCGCTCGCGGAAGGCCCGGCCAAGGTCGGCGAAAAGGTCGCCGCCGCGCTCACGGGTACCTTCCTCGGCGTGTTCTTCGCCTATGGTTTCGTCAACCCGCTGGCAAACCGCGTGAAAATGAACAACGCGTCGGAGGAACAGTGCCTCCGCTGCATCATGCAGGCGGTCGCCGGCTTCGCAAAGGGCCTCGCGCCCATGACCGCCGTCGAGGTCGCCCGCCGCTCGCTCGACAGCAGCGTGCAGCCCAACGGCGCCGAACTCGAGGCGACTCTCAAGGCGCTCTCCACGCACTCCAAGTGACCAGGCCGGATCCAACGCCTTCGTCACCGCACGTCCGATACCCGGGAAACCCCTGACCATGGCCAAGAAGAAGGAAGCGGCCCACGGTGGAGCCTGGAAGGTTGCCTACGCGGACTTCGTCACCGCGATGATGGCCTTGTTCATGGTGCTGTGGATCTCGGCGCAGGATCCCAAGATCGTCCTGGCCACCTCGCAGTATTTCAAGAACCCGTTCCTCGCGACGGCGGCCGACGCCACCTCGGGCGTCATGCCGTTCAACAACAGCAAGACGTCGCCGAACGACGGCACCGAGAAGGGCAAGGAGAAGGAACGCGACAGCGAGCGGAAGGTGAAGCAGGTGCTCCTCAACAGCGTCGCGGCTGATTTCTACCGGCTCCTGCACCTCGAGGAGAATCTCGCCGAGAAACCCATCGACCTCGAGATCACCGGCGATGGCCTGCGGGTGACCGTGTACGATCGCGGCTCGAAGCCGGTGTTCAAGGCGGACACCGCCGAGCTGACGGAGTGGGGCTCGTTCGTCATGCAGAACCTGGCGTGGGTCATCGATCACCATCGCTTCCGCGTGATCGTCGACGGCCACACGCGGGGCAAGCTCGTGCTCGATCGCGAGAACTACACGACCTGGGAACTTTCCTCCGACCGTGCCCTGGCGGCCCGGCGCGCGCTCGTTCATTACGCGGTCGACCCGGCGCAGATCGAGCGGGTGGCCGGCTATGGTGACACACGTCCCGTCCCCGGAGTCCCGATCGAATCCGAGCAGAACCAGCGCATCACGCTCAGCCTGAGCCTTGCGACGCGTTCGTTGAAGGACACGAAGATTGTCGAGCAGCCGGTCGAGCCCGGGAGGAAACCCACTTCATGAAATCATTTCTTCAGGGAAAGAAGCTGATCGACGCCGCGTCGTTGCGCGCGCCATGCGGAGCCGCGGGCACAGCCGCGGCGGCCCGTCCCAATCCCGCGCATACGCCGTTGTCCGTCGTCACGCCCGGCGCGTCGAGCGCCCATGTCGAGGTCGTGAAGGAGGGGGATCGCGTCGTGCGGCTGGTCGTCACCTGCGTCTGCGGTGAACGCGTCGAGATCGAGTGCCTCTATTCGGCGGGGAGCTGAGGCGGCGCGGAGCCCCCGGTCATTCGACGAGGGCGCCCAGGCGGCGCCGCACGGGCGATGGAGGTTCCGGTTCGCGGAAGTCGCCCCGGAGGTATTTCAGCGCGAGCTTCTCGCGGTCTATTTCGGTGCGCGTGCGGACACCCGCCCGCCGGAGAAACGGCATCGGTGGGCACCAGCCCGCGGTGCCGTGCTGAAGCAGCGCACCGAGAACCGCGCCGGAAAGCAGGAGCCAGCGTTTGCCCAGGGTCGCTCCGAGGCGCAGGCCGCCGAGTGCCAGGAGAGCACCGTGGGTCTGGAGGACCCGGTCGAGGTCCCACTCACGATTGAGCTCGTTGATCCGGCGATCGATGGTCTCTGCCGGCTGAGTCGCGTAGTAGCGGATGCTCCGGACGGTGGCCGCGTCGATCCGACGATTGATCTCCCGGGGGGTGTTCCGACGCACGCGATCGGGTTCAATGGCGAGTTCAGTGTGCATCCGACAACGTATCCGCGCGGTCGATCGGCGCCATCCGGCGCTGGCGCCATCTTCCGCTGGGGTAATCCTCCGGGGCGGGCCCGCCGCCGCCTCGGCAGAACCCGGTAATTCCTGCCGCCGCCGCGGGATCGGTGGTTCGGCAAGCCGGGGTAATTTTTTCCGAAGGCCTGCGGAAAAACTATATTGACCGTATGTTCAGATACTTGCGTCAGGTAGGATGCGTACGGCACACGGTTGGCTTTAGGGGCGCCGTCATGAACATCGGCCTCTACCAAAGCGCATCCGCCCTGAGTGCACTGGAGCGTTGGCAGGAGAGCGTTGCTCATAACATCACGTCCGGCGAAACGAACGGCTTCCGGAAGCGGACGGTGAACTTCACGACGACGACCGCGGGCCAGCTCCAGACGGATCCGCGGGCGCGGGCCGGCAGCTCGGATACGACGTTCGAGACCCTTTTCCCGAAGGTGAACACCGGGATCAACTTTGGCGCGGGTCAGACGCAGCCGACCAAGCGGGATCTCGACTTCGCCATCCAGGGGGAGGGCTTCTTCGAGGTGCAGATGCCGGACGGCACGCGGGCCTACACGCGCAACGGCGAATTCCGGATGCGCAACGATCGCACGATCGTGGCCTCCAGCGGCGCCACACTGCTCACCGACGCCGGTGCCCCGATCACGCTTCTTCCCGACGGCGGCTCGATGGTCGTGAACCGTGACGGCACGATCTTCCAGGGCGACGTCTCACTCGGCCGGCTGTCGGTCCAGAAATTCGCGAATCCCGCCGCACTCGTTCCGACCGCGGGCGGCTATTTCATCGCACCCGCGGGCGTCGCTCCCGAGCCCGTGCAGCAGCCGGATCTCATGCAGGGCTATCTCGAGGGCAGCAATGTCACGCCCCTTCGTGAAATGGTGGATCTCGTGCTGATCTCCCGCGCCTACGAGGCGAACCAGAAGATCATCACCGCGATCGACCAGCAGATGGACAAGACGATCCAGGCCCTGGGCTGACCAGGCCGCCCCCATCGGTCCGCAATGAATTCCCCAGACAGACAACCGCAATCACGACTGAATGGCCGAGCCCGTTATGGGGACGGGCCGGCCCCAATTTCCATCCGTAGCGAACTCGCGAATACCGCGGGCCGCCAGCTGCAGCACGTCACACCATGAACCTGTCACTCTACTCGGCCGCCACCGGCATGGAGGCGCAGCAGCTGAACCTGAACACGATCGCGAACAACCTCGCGAACGTGAACACGCCCGGCTTCAAGCGGAGCAAGATCGAATTCCAGGATCTTCTTTACCAGTCCCCCCGCGCCTCCGGCGCAGACTCGGGCGGCGGCAACATCGTCCCGACGGGCGTCGAGATCGGCAACGGCGCACGCGTCGCCGCCACCTCGAAGGTCTTCACTCAGGGCCAGCTGACGAATACCGGCGAAAAGCTCGATATCGCGATCCAGGGCGACGGCTTCTACGAGATCCAGCGGCCCGACGGCACCCGCGCCTACACGCGCGATGGCTCGTTCAAGCTGAACGCGCAGGGCCAGGTGGTCACGGCCGACGGCCTGCCCGTCCTGAGCGGCTTCCAGCCGATTCCGACTGGCACGAGCTCGATTTCTGTGGGGGAGAGCGGCGACGTGACCGTCCAGGGCGCCAACGGCACCCAGACGTTTGCAATCTCGCTGGCACGCTTCGCGAATCCGGCCGGACTTCGCAGTCTCGGCGGCAACCTTTACGAGGAGACCACCGCAAGCGGCACGCCCGAAATGGGCAAACCTGGTGAACAGGGATTCGGCCGCACGATTCAGTACTATTCCGAGAACTCGAACGTGAACATCGTCGAGGAGATGGTGAACCTCATCGTCGCCCAGCGCGCGTACGAGATTAACTCCAAGTCGATCCAGGCTTCGGACGAGATGCTCCAGAACGCGGCCAACATGAAGCGATGAACACGCGTTGCGCCATTTTCCTCGTCTGCGTGCTCGCCTTCCCGGCCCTGGTGCCGGTTTCCGCGCAGGACGCCGCCCCGACCGCGGCCGCCGCCGGCAATACGCTCACCCGCGAGCAGTACGTCGCGGCGCTCACCCGTGACATCGCCGCGCATTTCAGCCTCGAGGGCGAACTTCAGGTCGAGCTTCTGCGCCCCTGGTCGGCTCCGGCGCGCACCGCGGCCGTGTGGAATGTCTCCGTGGTTGAATTTCCGAACGCCGCGACCTCCTCCATGATGTTGCGCTGCCGCGTCACCGCCGACGGCGCGATCGTCGAGGACGCAACGCTCGTCGTGCGCGCCTACCTCTGGCGCGACGCCTGGGCCACGAAGCTGCCGCTGACCATCGGCGCCACCTTCGACCCCGCCGAACTCGAGGCGCGCCGCGTCGACATGTTCCGCGAGCGTGATGCGCTTCCCGCCGCGATCGGTGATCGCTCCTACATTTTTGCCCGTGGCGTCGCCGCCGGCCGCCTGCTGACCTGGCACGACGTGGCCCGCCGACCGCTCGTGAAGAAGGGTGGGTTGGTGGACGCCGTCGCAACCGACGGAAGCCTCGTGGTCACCATGAAGGCCGTCGCCATGGAGAATGGCGCGCAGGGTGACACGGTCACCGTGCGCAATCCCGAATCGCGCAAGGACTTCGCAGCACTGGTCATCGATGAAAACCGCGTTCAAGTCAGGTTCTGACCGCAGCCCGACGGCTGCTGTGTCGAACGCCGCCCGGCCCCGCCGGTCGGGGCTGCTGCGTTCGCCGGCCCTTGCAGCCTTCGCGCTTCTTGCCATGGGCGTGAGCGCCACCCGCGCCGACTCGGTCTGGTCCGGCGGTCGCGGCATGTTCGCAGACCGGAAGGCGTGCGCGACGGGTGACATCATCACGATCGTCGTCGCCGAGTCCGTTGCGGCCCAGAACAGCCAGTCGACGAAATCGAGTCGCGAGTCGTCGATGGAGGACGCGATCCAGAAATTTGTGTTCAGCGGCGGTCTCTCCCACGGCGGCGAAATGCCGGGGATCAGTCTCGGCGGGAAGTCGAGCAGCACCGGAGGCGGCGACATCAGCAACACCCAGAGCGTCTCGTCGCGCGCCGCGGTCCTGGTCACCGACGTGCTCCCGAACGGCAACCTCGTGATCGAGGGCGTCCGCGTCGTCCGCTTTTCCGGCGAGACGCAGTATGTCGTGCTGCACGGTCTGGTGAGGTCGGACGACATCGCCCGCGACAACACCGTCATTTCCTCGAACATCGCCGATGCGCGGGTCGAGTTCTACGCCGAAGGGGCGCTGACCGACGCGCAGAAACGCGGATGGATGGCCAAGGTTTACGAGAAGCTGCGGCCCTTCTGAATGGCGGGGACACCAGTCACGCACTCACGAATGACCAACTGAAAACGCGGTAATCTTTCTCAAGGATGAATACAGCAGGATGCACTCAATTCACGTCGGATGCCGGACTTGCCGGTGCAAGGCTCCTCCGTGCTTTCGTCCTTCTGCTGACCGCGTTCATCACCGCCGCCGCAGCCCAGGCTGCCCGGGTCAAGGACCTCACCAACGTCGATGGCGGCCGGGATAACCAGCTCGTCGGCTACGGCCTGGTCGTGGGCCTCGCCGGAGACGGTGACAGCAATGCCATCGCGACGCTGCGTTCCGTGGCGAACGTTCTCCAGCGCTACGGCCTGAACGTCAGCGCGACCGACCTGAAGGCCAAGAACACCGCCGCCGTCATGATCACGGCGGACATCAGCGCCTTTCTCAAGAGCGGCACCCGAATCGACGTCAACGTCGCCTCGATGGGCGACGCCAAGACGCTCCAGGGCGGCGTCCTCCTGCAGACCCCCCTCATGGGCGGCGACGGTCGCGTCTATGCGGTGGCGCAGGGCCCCGTCGCGATCGGCGGTTTCCTCGGCGGCTCGGGTGGTCCGGGCGGAGCAACCGTCCAGAAGAATCATCCGACGACGGGCATCATCAGCAACGGTGCCATCGTGGAACGCGAGATCCCGGCGAGCTTCGTTCGCGACAACATCTGCCGCCTTCTCCTTCACAACCCCGATTTCACCACGGCATCCCGCATGGTTGATGCGATCAACGGCCGGTGGCCCGCGAGCGCGAGCGCGGTCGATGCCGCCACGGTCAGCGTCACGCTGCCTGAATCCTACCGCGGACGCGATGTGGCGT
>JAJYAR010000078.1 GCA_021779435.1 bacterium | reverse complement strand
CCAGTCCGGCAGCGCATCGAGCGTTTCCGTGTCTTCGGAGTAGCGCGCGAAGTTGAAGGCGAGTTCGCGCCGCACGATCAGTTCTTCCAGAAACTCGTCGGCGATCAACTTATGCTCCTGCGCATATTCTCTCGCCTCGAGCGCCACTTCGAGCGACGAGATGTGGCCGAAATGCAGGTATGGGCTCAGGTTCGACGTCGCGTGGGCCGAGGGCTCATTCCGGGCCGAAGCGTAGCGGCGCAAGTTCGCGACCAGAAAATGTTCGAGCCGCCGCTCGGCTTCCAGGCGTCCGCCGCGAAAAGCCGTCGAGGGCGCAATCGAATGGTCGATCTCGCACGATGCGGCCAGCGCCGGAATATCGGCCTCGCGCACCGGAGTATGAAGCGGGGAAACGGGTTCGTCGAAGCGCCGGCCCGGCTTCGGTTGCGGCGCCGGTTGCAGATACTTCGGCAGCAGCTTGTGAATCTTCGGCCGGATCGTATAAGCGGCGTACTCGCGCTTGTCGATCCGGTTCATCGGCACGATGCAACTCGAGTCCACAACGAAGTACGGGATCCCGAGTTTCACCGGGACGCGCGCGTTGTAGCGGCGGGCCACGAACGCCGGATAATCGTCGGCCACCACCGCGGCCGCGTCTCGCGCCAACTCGTACAACGCATTGTCCGGGTCGTTCCGCCGCCGCCGGAGATGGAATACGTAGCCGATGCCGAGCTTCGCCAGGCGCCGCGCGGTTTCCGGTACGCCTTCCAGCACGAACGTATGAAAGCGGTCGTTCGCGTGAGGATACGCGCAGGTCAGCCCCTCGTAAAACAGCACCGGAAGACCCACTTCGCGCGAGATCTGGCAGGCGTAGGCAAGGCCGTGGTTCGCTTCCACCCGCCGGTTCATCTGCGCCCAGTAAAGGACGTAGCGGCCCGAGGCCGGCAACGGCGCCTGGTTAAGCTGCCTGACGCGTTCTTGCATCTCGTTTCTGGATTCCGGCCACGGCATACCCGATACAATTAAACTGCGTAGCAATGGGGGCTTTCTTCACTCGCGCCGCCAACCGCGCCCGGCTCCTCTGGGGCTATCTTCGGGGCGCCGAAACGCTTTCCGGCCTGCCGGTGGAATACATCGTCGAAACCACGGCGAAGTGCAACCTCTACTGCCCGATGTGCCCGCGCGAGACGCACAAGCAGCCCAAAGAAGATATGCCGGACGAAGTGTTCTCGCGGCTGGTCGAAGGGGCCGGCCGCAGCGCGGAACACATGATGCTGATCGGCCTCGGCGAACCGCTGCTGGACGCCAAAATCTTCGACCGCATCGTCTCCTGCGAAACGCACGGCATCTCTTCGCTGATCTCCACCAACGGCGTGCTGCTCGATGAAGAAACCTCGGCGAAAATGCTCGAATCGCCGCTGGCCCACATCACGCTGAGCTTCGACGGCGCCTCCCGCGATTCTTACGAGTACTACCGCAAGGGCGCAAGTTTCACGCGCGTGCGGGACAACTTCGTGCGCTTCGCGCGCATGAAGCACGAACGCGGAGCGAAGCTGCAGGTGGTCGTCCAGATGGTGCGCATGGAGAAGAACGCAGGCGAGGTGGATGAGTTCGTCCGCTTCTGGCGCGCCGTGCCCGGCATCGACCAGATCCGCATCAAGGAAGACGAAACGAACCTGCTCCAGCCCGCGGCCGCGCACGAGGCAAGCGACTGGGCACATCCGTGCCACTACCTGTGGCGCGGACCGATGTATGTTAAACATGACGGCGCGGTGTATCCGTGCTGCCAGAGCTACATGCTGGATGGGCTTCCTGTGGGATACGCGGGGCGGCAGAGCCTGGACGAGATCTGGAATTCCGATGCGATGCGGAACATGCGCCGGCTGCACGTGGCCGGCCGCGCCGGCGAAATCGGCGTCTGCTCGCGCTGCCTGACGACGATTCCGCATCCTCTGCTCGTCGCCGGCAGCCTGATCTTCCACGGCAAGACCGTGCGGCGGCTGCTTCCGGCCGTCGAACGGCTGGCGTATTTTTCGCGTTTGCCGGGACGGTGGTTGCGTCCCCCGGCGCCCAGCGGCGCCGCGGCCGAGGCGCGGGAGTTGGTGCAGATTCGCAAGCAGTGAGCTTCTGATTGTGAGCTTTTAACGGAGTGAGCGGTTTGCTGGGCGAGGGGACCAAGAGCGGGCAGGTGGCGATCGCCGGTGCGACGGGCTACATCGGAGGACGCCTGGCGCCGCGGCTGCTCGTGGCCGGCTATCACGTTAGTTGTCTGGTGCGTTCGCCGGGGAAACTCACGTCCCGCTCGTGGGCGCGGAACCGGCGCTTGGTGGTGCAGAAAGCCAACCTGGGAGATCCGGAATCGATTGCCCGGGGACTCGAAGGCTGCGATGCCGCTTACTACCTTGTCCACTCCATGAACTCCGCCGGGCGGGGCTATGCCGGCGCCGACCTCGCGCTGGCGCAGAATTTCGCCTGCGCCGCGGCGATGGCATCGCTGCCGCGGATCATTTATCTCGGCGGGCTCGGCGAGACCGGGCCGGAGTTAAGCGAGCATCTAAGCTCGCGCCGCGAAGTAGAACTCGCCCTCGCCTCCACCGGCGTGCCCGTCACTGTCTTTCGCGCGGCCATGATCATCGGCTCCGGCTCGGCCGCCTTCGAGATTCTCCGGTATCTCGTCGAGCGGCTCCCCGTCATGATCACGCCGAAGTGGGTGTTCACGCCGTGCCAGCCCATCGCCGTGCGTAACGTCATCGGCTATCTCACCGGAGCGTTGGCCGAGCGCAGGACCTCCGGCCAGGTGTTCGACATCGGCGGCCCGGACGTCCTCTGCTACCGCGACCTGATGCAGCTCATGGCCGAAGAACTGGGCTTGAGCCGGCGCCTCATTCTCCCCGTGCCGGTGCTCACGCCGCGCCTCAGTTCGTACTCGCGCCTCAGCTCGTACTGGATTCACATGGTGACGCCTCTGAACCACACCATCGCCCGGCCGCTTGCCGAAGGCCTGCGGAATCCCGTCGTCTGCCGGGACGAGCGCATTCGTGAGATCCTGCCCCAGCCCCTGCTCAGCGTCCGCGACGCTATCCGCGCCGCGTTGTGCAAAATCGCCGAGAACGATGTCGAAACCACCTGGTCGATGGCCGGGCCCATTCCGGGCGACCCGGATTGGGCCGGCGGAACCGTGTTTCGCGATGTGCGCGAAATTCTGATCAACGCGCCCTCCCGCACCGTTTTCCGAGCCGTGTGCCGGGTTGGCGGCGGCAACGGCTGGTATGCAGCGGACTGGCTCTGGCGCATCCGCGGTTGGATGGACCGCCTGGCCGGCGGGCCGGGCCTCCGGCGCGGCCGTCGGGACCCGGAGGCGGTCGGCTTTGGCGAAGCGCTCGACTTCTGGCGCGTCACCGGTTACGAAGCCGGCCGCCGTCTCTCGCTTCGGGCCGAAATGAAGCTCCCCGGCGAGGCGCTGCTTGAGTTCCGCATCGAGCCGTGGGACCGCGCTCACTGCACGCTCCGCCAGATCGCGCTCTTCAAGCCCCGCGGGCTCTTCGGCCTGCTCTACTGGTACGCCGTCGTCCCCTTCCACCACATCGTTTTTCGGGGGATGTTGCTCGGTATTGAACGGGAAGCCCTGCGCGTCGCCGCGGCTACCTGACCCGGAGCCAAAAGGAAAGCGGTTCGGTCTTTAGCTGCTGCATAGTGCGAGAATGGTTCCGCGCGCTGTTGCGGGCCCGGGGTGGCCCCGGCGGCGTCGCCGGAAGAAGGAGACTATGAAGCGCACGCGTTTTGGCATTCTTATCGCATTGATTCCCGTTGCTTCGCTGTTGCTTCTCACAGCGTGCAGCAAGGCGCCGGCCCCCGAAGAAAAGAAGGAGGGCGCCAACCCAGCGCCGCCGCCGCCCTCGGTGCCGGATATCAAAGTCAGTCCGGCCGTGAAGGCGAAGGCCGATGCTCCCAAGCCCGGCCCGAAGGCGACGAAACAAAAAGTGGCCGGCACGTTTGGCAAGGGAAAGGCTTCCATTAGCGTCAAGGGCCATCCCGGTGGCGTGGCCCACTCGTTCTGGACCGAGGATATCGACGTGGACGGATCCGGCAACCCGGTGACGACCGACGTCGCCTGGGACAATCATCATAAAGTCCTTTATGTCAGCAAGGACCGTTCCTTCCAGTGCCGGAACGGGCAGTCGGCCGACGGCTCGACTCTGATGGCCGTCTACGGCAAAGGCAATACGCTCAAGAAACCCACCGGTTCAGGCTGGTGGGTGGCCGAACTCGACGCCGGAGAATGCTCGGTCGGCGAGGCCGGCATCTACGGCTGCAAGTTCGACTCCGACGGCAACAACACCGACTGCGGCTCGGCCACGATTCAGTCCGACCAGGACGACGTAGTGATCGTTCCCCTGCCGGCGCCGGGCGGATCGGGTTCGGGACCGGGTTCATCGGCTCCTCCCGCTCAACCGGCGAATCCTCCATCGTCCCCAAATCAGTAGTAACAAGGGGTGGCGCGTCGCCGGTACGGCGCGCCGCCTCGATCCTGCCTCAACGGTCGCCGTATCCGGGACCGTAGCCCCCGTCGGGGTGCCGGTGTCGCCACCGCCAGTAGGCGCGTTGCTCCCGCCCGTTGCATCGGTTCCAGTCGCGATACTCCAGGCGCTGTTCCCGCAAATACTATCTCTAGGCGTGTTCTTCCCGCTCGTTCCACTCGTGCCAGCCGTGGCCGGAAACCACCATCGGCGCCCCCTCATCAGCAGAAATCCGATTACTAAACCCTAGGTTTTTCGCTAATGCTGGTCTCCTCCCGGCCGTTGCCCGGCTATCGGCCCGCCATCGCGAACGCTATTCGCTCACGTCGAACGTCGTGTGCGGCGACGCGGTGGAATCCCCGCCCGCCCATACGTCGAACTTCGAGGCGTCCTCCACCCATCCGTGCTTCGCGGAATTCCAGTATCGCCGCTCCTCCGCGCCAAGCGCGAACTCGATGGTGCGCTTCTGCCCGGCGGCGAGAGGCACGCGTTCGAATCCCTTCAGTTCCCTCACCGGACGCGAAGCACTGCCCGAGCGCTGGTGGATGTAAAGCTGAACCACCTCGTCGCCCGCGCGTTGCCCGGTATTTTCGACATCGACCGAGACGGTGATTTTACCGCCCCGGGCCACGGACGGCGCGCTCACGCGAAGGTTCGAGAACGCGAATTGCGTGTAGCTCAGCCCGTATCCGAACGGGTAGAGCGGGGAAGAAGGCTCGTCCCAATACCGCGAGGTGAACCCCGCGGAGGTGTCGGGCTGATGCGTCAGGTTGTGCGCGTAGTAAATCGGAATCTGGCCGGTCGAGCGCGGGAAGGTAACCGGCAGTTTGCCGCCGGGATTCGCATCGCCGAATAACACATCGGCGATCGAGTTGCCGCCTTCAACGCCCGGATACCACGCTTCGACAATTGCGGGCACGTGAGCCGCGGCGCCCGTCAGGTTCAGCGGCCGCCCGTTGATCAGCACCAGCACCGTGGGCTTGCCCACCGCCGCCACCGCTTCAAGCAGTTGCTCCTGCTCGCCGGGCAGGTCGATCGAGGAGCGCGACGCCGCTTCCCCGCTCATCTGTTGCTTTTCCCCAAGCGCGAGCACAACCGCGTCCGAGTTGCGCGCCAGGTCCACCGCGCGGGAAAACTCGGCCTTCACCCGCTCGGCGTCCCACTTCGGCTCGGGCTTAGCGCCCAGCAGCATGTCGAAGAAGGACGGATAGCGGCGCGCAATCTGCACGCCCGGCGCCGCTTCGACGCGGGCATTCGAGCCCAGTTTCTCGCGGATGCCATCCACCACCGTGACCGCATGTTCGTGTGCGTTGGCGAGCGTCCAGGAACCCAGTAGATCGTCGGTGTTGCCCAGAGGTCCGATGACCGCCACGCGTTGAATGCTTTTCGCTAGCGGCAGCACGTTGCCTTCATTGCGAAGCAGCACGGCCACGCGCGCTCCGGCTTCGCGGGCCGCCTCGCGCGTCGAAGCCATGTCAAACACCGTCGCCACGCGCGACACGTCCACATAAGGATGTTCGAACAGGCCCAGCCGGATCTTCGCCTCGAGCAGCCGCAGCACCGCGGCATCGAGCTCCGTCTTCGAGATTTTCCCGCTTTGCAGCAATGCCGGCAGTTGCTTGGAATAAGTCATGCTGCCCATATCCATATCCACGCCGGCCGTGAACGCGCGGAACGCCGCGTCTTCAGGCGTGGCCGCGAAGCCGTGCGTCTGCAGGTCGCGCACCGAGAACGCGTCGCTCACCACGAAGCCCTGGAACTTCCACGCCTTGCGCAGCACCTCCCGCAGCAGGAATGTGTTCGCCGTCGCCGGAATGCCGTTCAAGTCCATGTAAGCCGGCATCAGGCTCGCCGAGCCCGCCTCGACAGCCGCGTGGAACGGAGGCAGGTACACGTTCCACATCCGGTCCTCGGGAACCCACGAGGAGTCGTAGTCGCGCCCGCCGTCGGCCGCCCCGTAACCGGCGAAGTGTTTCACGCACGCCAGCACGTGATCCGCCGCCCCGTCGTAAGGCCCTTGAAACCCGCGAACCTGCGCCGCGGCAACCTTCGACCCGAGGTACGGATCCTCGCCCGCGCCTTCCACAATGCGTCCCCAACGCGGATCCCGCGCAATGTCGACCATCGGCGCGAACGTCCACCGCACGCCCACGGCCGAGGCTTCGCGCGCCGCGAGTCCCTGCACGCGCTCAATCAGCTCGCGATCCCACGAAGCCGCCATCGCGAGCGGAACCGGGAAGATCGTGTGGAAGCCGTGGATCACGTCGAACCCGTACAGCAGCGGGATGTGCAGCCGCGACTCGTCTACCGCGACATGCTGTAGGCGGTTCGCCAGCACCGGGTCGGTGATCATCAGGAACGACCCGATCTTGCCCTGGCGGATGATGTCGTCCGAGATCTTCATTCCGGGGATGATGCCGTAGAACATCTGCGAAAGCTGGCCGATCTTTTCCTCCGGCGTCATCTTGGCGAGCAGCCCTTCGGCGCGCCGCCGGACCTGGGCCTCGGGAATCGCCTGCGCAAACGCAGCGCCGGCGGTGAGCGACAACGCGACAACGGCAGTCAGTTTCATAGGAGGACTTTCCGGGTACGAGTGTAGCCGGTTTCACGGTCCTCTTGCCGCGTGTGCCCTGCCGCGCCGAAACCCGCTTATTCCTTCGGCGCGATGCCCAGCGCCCGCATCTTGCGGTACAGATTGCTCCGCTCGAGGCCCAGCAGTTCCGCCGTCCGCGTCACGTTGCCCTTGGCCTCTTCGAGCTTCTTCAAAATGTAGTCGCGCTCGGCGGCGGCGCGCACTTCCTGGAGGCTCCCGTAGCGTTCGGCCGGACGGTCGAACACCGCGCGCTTGTTCGGATGCAGCGGAATGTGCCGCGCCTCGATGCGCTGTTGCGGATTCATGATCACGATCCGCTCCATCAGATTGCGCAACTCGCGCACATTGCCCGGCCACGGGTAATCCCGCAGTGCGTCCAGCGCCTCCGGCGTCAGTTCCTTCGGCTTGCGCCCGTAGGCGGTGGTGAACTCCTTCAGAAAATGCCCGGCCAGCAGCGGCACGTCCTCGATGCGCTCGCGCAGCGGCGGCACGTAGAACGGAATCACGTTCAGCCGGTAGAACAAGTCCTCGCGAAAATTTCCGCGCTCGATCTCCTCTTCCAGATTCTTGTTCGTCGACGCCACCACGCGCGCGTCCACCTGAATCGATGCCGCCGCGCCCACCGGCTCGAACCGCTGCTCGTCGATCGCCCGCAGCACCTTGGCCTGTGTCTTCAGGCTCATGTCGCCCACTTCGTCCAAAAAGAGCGTTCCGCCGTCCGCCTTCTGCAGCTTGCCGGGCTTCTCCTCCACCGCGCCGGGAAAGCTGCCCTTGCGATGCCCGAACAACTCGCTCTCGATCATCTCCTCCGGGATGGCGGCGCAGTTCACTTCAATGAACGGGCCTTCGGCGCGCGGGCTGATCTTGTGAATCGCGTGCGCCACAAGTTCCTTGCCCGTCCCGCTCTCCCCGTAAATCAGCACTCGGCCGTTGGTGGCCGCCATCAGCGCAAGCTGCTGGCGCAGCGCCTTCATCGGCACGCTCTCGCCGATGATGTTGGCCGGCGAGTCCTCCTGCTTGAAGCGCTGCAACTCGATCTCCAGCCGCCGCTGCTGCAGCGCGTTCTTCACCACCACGCTGACTTTCTCGATGGTGAGCGGCTTTTCCAGAAAATCGAACGCGCCCAGCTTGGTCGCTTTCACCGCCGTCTCGATCGTGCCGTGCCCGCTGATGCCGATCACCGCGGGCCGCGCCGGCAGAGGAATCTCCTGAATCCGCGCCAGCACGTCGAGGCCATCCATCCCCGGAAGCCAGATGTCGAGCAGAACCAGATCGTAGTTCGTGCGGCCGATCTCGGCCAGACACTCCTCCCCGGTCGCCACCGCGGCCGCCTGGTAGCCCTCGTCCTCGAGCACGCCGCACAGCGACTGGCGAATCAGTGGCTCGTCGTCGACGACGAGCAGCCGCGCCGGCCTCAAGCGGACGCCTCGCTCGTCACCGCCGCCGCCTCATGCTCGGTTGGCAGCGGAATCTCGATAAAGAAACGCGCTCCGGTGGGGGCGTTGTCCTCCACGCGGATCGAGGCGCCATGGTCCGCAAGAATGCGGCTCACGATGGCCAGGCCCAGCCCCGTGCCGCGATTCTTGGTGGAGAAATACGGCAGGAACAATTTTTCCTTGTCCTCTTCCGAAATTCCAATCCCCGTGTCGGCCACCAGCACTTCCACCGCTTCCCCCTCGGCGCGGGTGGCGATCGTGAGC
>JAJYAR010000077.1 GCA_021779435.1 bacterium | reverse complement strand
CAGCCCGGCACGGGCCAGCTCCCCGAGAATCGCCATGACGCCGCCGGCACGGTGGACGTCCTCCATGTGATAGTGGCTCGACGGCGCGACCTTGCACAGATTGGGCACGCGCCGCGACAGCGCATCGATCGCGCGCATGTCGAAATCCAGCTCCGCTTCCTGGGCCGCGGCGAGCAGGTGCAGGATCGTGTTGGTCGAGCCGCCCATGGCGATGTCCAGGGCCATGGCATTCTCGAACGCCGGCCGGCCCGCAATGTTGCGCGGCAGCACCGACGCGTCGTCCTCCTGGTAATAGCGGCGGCAGAGATCGACGATGATCTGCCCGGCGCGCACGAACAGCTGCTTGCGATCGACGTGCGTCGCGAGCAGGCTGCCGTTGCCCGGCAGCGACAGCCCCAGCGCCTCGGTGAGGCAGTTCATCGAGTTGGCGGTGAACATCCCCGAGCACGAACCGCAGGTCGGACAGGCGCTGCGCTCGTAGTCCGCCACCTCGGCATCGCTCGCCTTCGGATCGGCGGCGATGATCATCGCGTCGATCAGGTCGAGCTTGTGCGGCGCGAGCCGCGTCTTGCCGGCCTCCATCGGGCCGCCGGACACGAACACCGCGGGGATGTTCAGCCGCATCGCGGCCATCAGCATCCCGGGCGTGATCTTGTCGCAGTTGGAAATGCAGACCAGCGCATCGGCACAGTGGGCATTGGCCATGTACTCGACGGAATCGGCGATGAGGTCCCGGCTCGGCAGGGAATACAGCATGCCATCGTGGCCCATCGCGATGCCGTCATCGATCGCGATGGTGTTGAATTCCTTGGCGACGCCGCCGGCGGCCTCGATCGCGCGGGCGACCAGCTGGCCCAGGTCCTTCAGATGGACGTGACCGGGAACGAACTGGGTGAACGAATTGGCGACCGCGATGATCGGCTTGTCGAAATCGGCGTCGCGCATCCCGGTGGCGCGCCACAGCGAGCGGGCCCCCGCCATGTTGCGGCCGGAGGTGGAAGTCTTGGAACGATAGGCGGGCATAGGATCACTCCTCCCAATGGTGAATCGATTTCCGGGGGTCCGGCGCGCGTTCGGGGGCGGTCAGTTCGCCGCCGCGTAGGCGAGCCGCACGTACATCGGCGCGAACGGCGCAGCCTGCGTCAGCGCCACCAGCCCTTCACGCGTCAACTCCAGCAGCGCGATGAAGTGGACGACGACCACCGCCGTCCCCTTGTCCGGATCGAACAGGTCCGCGAACTCGACGAACCGCGATGTCTGCAGGCGGCGCAGGATGATGCTCATGTGCTCGCGCACGGACAACTCCTCCCGGGCGACGCGGTGGTGCGAATGCAGCTTGGAACGGCGCAGGATGTCGCGCCAGGCGCGCTGCAGGTCGGCCATCTCGACATCGGGATGGCGCGGCGCGACGGTCTGCTCGATCGTCACCAGCGCACGCAGGAAGTCGCGCCCGATCCGCGGATGCTCGTCGAGATGCACCGCCGCCAGCTTGATGCGCTCGTATTCGATCAGGCGGCGGACGAGTTCGGCGCGCGGATCCTCCACCTCTTCGCCGGTGTCGGCCTTGCGCGCGGGCAGCAGCATCCGCGACTTGATCTCGATGAGCATCGCCGCCATCAGCAGATATTCGGCGGCCAGTTCCAGATTGTGCGCCCGGATCTGCTCGACGTAGAGCAGATACTGCTCGGTCAGGCGCGCCATCGGGATGTCCAGCACGTTGAAATGCTGGCGACGGATCAAGTACAGGAGCAGGTCGAGCGGTCCCTCGAAGGCTTCGAGGAACACCTCGAGCGCGTCGGGCGGGATGTAGAGGTCCTGGGGCAGTTCGAACAGCGGCTCGCCGTACAGCCGCGCGAACGCCAGGCCGTCGACGACCTGCGGATTGGTCGCGTCGACGGCTTCGTCGGGCGGCGGGTTTTCCAGCATGACGCCGATCGCGGCGCCGGCATCGGCGGCCGCGCCGGGGCCGGCGCTGGAGATGGGGGGTGTTTCCTGGCTCATCGCGGGATAGACTCTGGTGCGTAATGGCGATCTTACCTTTCCCGGAGTCTTCCCTGCCCGCCCTGCGCGTCGGGATCCGCGCCGCCGCGCTCCGCCCGGAGGCGGAATGCGTCGCCGAACTGCTGCAGCGCAACCCCCTGTCCGCCGCCCAGGTTGCGGCGGCGCGCGAACCGGCGCAGGCGCTGATCCGGGCCTTGCGCGCCCAGCGCAGCCATGCCCACGGCGTCGACGCCATGATGCGCGAGTTTTCCCTGTCCAGCCAGGAAGGCGTCGCGCTGCTGTGTCTCGCCGAGTCGCTGCTGCGCATTCCGGACGCCGCCACCGCCGATGCGCTGATCCGCGACAAGCTCGCCCGCGGCGACTGGCGTGCGCACATCGGCCCCAGCCGCTCGGTCTTTCTCAACGCCGCCGCCTGGGGCCTGCTGCTCACCGGAAAGCTGTCGGCCACCCACAGCGAGACCGGCCTGACGGCCGCCGTCACCCGGGCGATTGCGCGCGGCGGCGAACCCCTGGTCCGCGCCGCGATCGACACCGCGATGCGCATGCTCGGGGAACAGTTCGTCCTGGGAAAGACGATCGAGCAGGCGCTTGTGCGCGCCCGCTCCGCCAGAGGGCGCGGCTACCGCCATTCGTACGACATGCTCGGCGAGGCGGCGCTCACCGCCGCGGAGGCGAAGCGCTATTTCGACGCCTATGCCGGCGCGATCGCCGCCATCGCCGCCGCCGAACCCACGGCCGGCGCCGCGACGGCGCCGACGCACCCGGAGGATCGGCTTCGCCGTCGTGCCGGCGTCTCGGTCAAGCTCTCGGCACTGCACCCCCGGTTCGAATCCCTTCAGGAGGACCGGGTCCGCCGGGAGTTGCTGCCGCGGATCCGCGAACTCTGCCGGCTGGCGCGCAAGCACGGGCTTGCGCTCGACCTCGACGCCGAGGAAGGCGAACGGCTGGAACCGCTGCTCGACATCGTCGAACAGCTCGCGTTCGATCCGAAGCTCGCCGACTGGAACGGCCTCGGCGTCGCGGTGCAGGCCTACCAGAAGCGCGCCCTGCCGGTGATCGACTGGCTGGCGGCGCTGGCGCGGGAAAGCGGCCGGCGCATCGGCGTTCGGCTGGTCAAGGGTGCGTACTGGGACCGCGAGATCAAGCGCGCGCAGGTGGAAGGGCTGGCCGATTACCCGGTCTATACGCGCAAGGCGCACACCGATGCCGCCTATCTGGTCTGCGCCCGGCGCCTGCTCGACCATGGCGACCATCTGTTCCCCCAATTCGCCACCCACAACGCGCTGACCTTGTGCCTGATCCTGCAAATGACCGCGGCCGCGGGCATCGCCCCCGATTCGGGTCGGTTCGAGTTCCAATGCCTGCACGGCATGGGAGAGGCCCTCTACGACCGCGTGCTCGGCGCCAAGGCGACGGGGCCGGTGCCGGCGGGCCTCGCCTGCCGGATCTACGCTCCCGTCGGGCGGCACGAAACCCTGCTGCCCTATCTCGTCCGGCGCCTGCTGGAGAACGGCGCCAACTCCTCCTTCGTCCGGCGCATCGTCGACGCCAGCGTCGAGATCGACCATCTGCTGGAGGACCCCTTCGCCACCGCCCGGCAGGCCGAAGGCACCCCCCACCCGGCGATTCCCCTGCCGGCGCACATCACCGCACCACGGCGCAATGCCAGCGGCGTCGATCTGCATGACCCCGGCGCAGCGGCGGTGCTGCGCGCGGCCGTCGACCGTGGGGCGGAGCGCGCCGGGGTCCACGCGGTCGAGGCGATCCTCGCGCGCGCTCCGGCGAAGGCGGGCGCGGAAGCGCACGGCGAAGCGGCGGCGACCGCCGCCGACGCGTCGGGACGCCGGACGATCCACAACCCCGCGCGGCACGACGAGATCGTCGGAACGGTGCGCGAGGCGGACGCTGCCGAGATCGATGCCGCGTTCGCGGCGGCGGCGGACAGCATATGGCTCAAGACCGAAGCCGGCGAACGTGCTGCCGTCCTGGAGGCGGCCGCCGATGCGCTCGAATCCTGCCGGGACGAGTTTCTGGCGCTCGCCATCCGGGAAGCCGGAAAGACGCTCGGCGCGGCGATCGCCGAGGTGCGCGAAGCGGTCGACGCCTGCCGCTACTACGCCCAGCAACTCCACAGCACCGATGCCGGCTCGACGGGTTCCCCGATCGGCACGGTGGTCGCGATCTCGCCATGGAATTTCCCGCTCGCCATCTTCGTCGGGCAGGTGGCCGCAGCGCTCGCGGCGGGCAACCCGGTCCTGGCAAAGCCGGCGGAACAGACCCCGCTGATCGCCGCGCGGGCGGTGCGGTGCCTGCATGCCGCCGGCGTGCCACGCAGCGCGCTGCAGCTGCTGCCCGGGGACGGCGCGGTCGGCGCCATGCTGGTGCGGGACGTGCGGGTCCATGCGGTGCTCTTCACCGGCTCGACGGAAACGGCGCGGGACGTGGACCGCGCGGTCGCCACCCTCCCCACCCACCGGGACCGGATCCTCGTCGCCGAGACCGGGGGGCTCAATGCGATGATCGTCGACGCCAGCGCACAGCCGGAACAGGTCGTCCTGGATGCGCTGCGTTCGGCCTTCGACAGCGCAGGGCAGCGCTGCTCCGCCCTGCGCATCCTGTGCCTGCAGGAGGAGATCGCCGGGCCGATGCTCGAAATGCCGCTCGGCGCCGCGGTCGAATTGCGCGTGGGCGACCCCGCGGCCCTCGCCAACGACATCGGTCCGGTGATCGACGGGGCGGCGCGCGCGGCGCTCGATGCCCACCTGGCATCGTTCCCCGCCAAGCGCGTTCTCGCGCGCATTCCGCTGTCAGCCGAATGCGCGGAAGGAAATTTTTTCTCGCCGGCCATCGTCGCGCTCGAATCGGTCGACGAGTTGGCGCGCGAAGCGTTCGGGCCGATCCTGCACGTGCTGCGATACCGGCGGGCGGATCTCGGCACCCTCGTCGAAGCGCTCAACGCCACCGGATACGCGCTGACCTGCGGCATCCAGAGCCGCGTCGACGAGACGGTGGCGGCGATCGCCGCCGGCATCGAGGCCGGCAACGTCTACGCCAACCGCAACATGATCGGCGCCGCGATCGGCATGCAGCCGTTCGGCGGCCATGGGTTGTCCGGAACCGGCCCCAAGATGGGCGGACCGTGGATCGTGCGGCGCCTGCGGCGCGAAGCGGCCGCACCGGTCGACGCCGCCAATCCGCAAGCCTGCATCGCGCGGTGGGGCGCGCATCGGGAGTCGGGCGCACCGACCGCGCTGCACGATTTTCAGCGTTGGCTGTCCACGGACGGGCGCCACGAACTGGCGCAGATCTGCGCGGAATACGCCGCCTGCACGCCGATCGGCTGCCGCGTCGACCTGCCCGCGCCCACCGGCGAACACAACCTGCTGCGCTACCGTCCCTTGGGCCGCATCCTCTGTCTCGGATCGGGACATCGCCTTGCGGGGCGGGGCGTCCTGGCGCAGCTCGCGGCCGTGCTGGCGACGGACAATCGCGCGCTGCTGCTCGCGGATGCGCGCTCCCGGGCGGTGCTCTCCGGGATCCCCGCGTCGGTCTGGATGAACATCGACTGGGTGGAGGACTGGGGGCGCGAATCGTTCGAGGCCGCGCTGTTCGAAGGCGACGACGGGCGCGCCCACAACCTGCGCTGGCTGCTCGCGCGACGCCCGGGCCGGCGGGTCGCGCTGGTGCGCCCGAGCGCCGAGGAACGGTACGCGCTCGATCGGCTGGTGACGGAACAGACCATCACGGTCAACACCGCGGCAGCCGGGGGAAATGCGGCCCTGATGAGCCTTTCCGGGGACGGAACCTAGGGTCGCAGCCGATTGCGACGCCCCGTTCCCTCATCGGTCCCCGCCGGGGGCGGCAGGCGCCCCCGGCGGAACCGGTCCTCAGCCGTTCCGGCAGGAGGACGGAAATGCGCGGCAGGCCGCGGCGGACGGTTGCGGATCCGACTCGCCCACCGGTGCCGCGGGCACGGACGTGCGGACCACCGATCCCGGCATCGTCGCGCAGGTCGACGGAAACGCCCGGCAGCTCGCCGCGCTCGGACCGTAGACCAGCCCTGCCTGCGCCTGCCCCGCCAGCGGCGACGCGGACTCGGTCAGCGCCCCGTTCCCGCAGGTGGACGGGAACGCCCGGCAACTCGCCGCGCTCGGCGAATCGCCCGCCGCCATCGCGGAAGCGCAGGACATTGCGAACAGCACCGCGGCAGCCATCTGAAGACCCTTCATTTCCAATTCCTTTCCCATATTCCGGCGTCCGGACTCGCCTTGCTGCATCTCCTCGATCCTCCGCTTCCGGATGGCGCGCTCGCGCGCGGCGGACGAGGTGTTCCGCGACGGGTTTCGCGGATCCTGGACGGGCGACTGGTTTTTCTTATCATGTTGTGATCCTATCATGACATGATATGTTTTGCCGCCATTGCCCCGAAAACCCATACGGGAAAGGGGTGGGAAACGGAGGAAAATGGCGCATGCGGCCGCGGCCACCCCCAACCGTCCGCGGCCTTTCCCGGGAAATTCGGATTGCCGATGGCTGACGACAGTGCTTCCGTGCGTGCCGACAAATGGCTATGGGCCGCACGGTTCTTCAAGACGCGATCGCTCGCATCCCAGGCGATCGATCTGGGACGCGTGCGCATCGCCGGCGAACGCATCAAGCCGGCGCGCACCGTGAAGGTCGGAGAACGGATGGAGATTCACGCGGGCGAACAGACCCTGCTGGTCATCGTCCGCGCACTGTCGGCGCAGCGCGGCCCGGCGAGCGCGGCGCGCACGCTCTATGAGGAAACCCCCGACAGCATCGCGCGGCGGGAGCGGATCCGGGCGCAGAACGCGTCCGATCCGGCACGATCGCTCAAGGGCCGGCCGACGAAACGCGACCGGCGGCGGATCGGAGAAGTGCTGGGCGAATGACAGGCGGATAACGCGCGAAAAACGGGCGGGCGCCGAACGGCGCGCCGCACCGCTTCCGGCGTCAGTCGGCCGTGAAGAAGCCCTTCATCTTGTCCATGAAGGATTTCGTCTGCGGCGAATGCTTGGTTCCGCCTTCGTTGAGCGCCTCGTCGAATTCGCGCAGCAATTTCTTCTGCTTCTCCGTCAGGCGTACCGGCGTTTCCACGCGCACGTGGCAGTAGAGATCCCCGGGGTGGTGCGAACGCACACCCTTGATGCCTTTGCCCCGCAGCCGGAACGTCTTGCCGCTCTGGGTCCCTTCGGGAAGGGTGATGCTGACGTTGCCCTTGAGCGTTGCAAACTCGACTTCGCCGCCCAGCGTTGCGGTCGCGAACGAAACCGGCACCTCGCAGTGCAGATCGTCGCCGTCGCGCTGAAACACCTCGTGCGGCTTGATCCGGATCTCGACGTAGAGATCGCCCGGCGGGCCGCCGTTCATCCCCGGTTCGCCCTTGCCGCTCAAGCGGATGCGCTGGCCCTCGTCGATCCCCGCCGGGATTGCGACCTCGAGCACCTTGTTGCGCTTGATGCGACCTTCCCCATGACACGACGTGCAAGGCTCCGCGATCACCTTCCCGCTGCCGTGGCAGGTGGGACAGGCCTGCTGGATCGAGAAGAACCCCTGCGACATGCGCACCGCCCCCGATCCGTTGCAGGTCGTGCAGGTCTTGGGCTTGGTGCCGGGCTTGGCGCCGGTGCCGCCGCAGGTTTCGCAGGGATCCCAGGACGGCACGCGGATGTCGGTGGTGAAACCGTTGACCGCCTGCTCGAGCGTGATCTCCATGTTGTAGCGCAGGTCGGCCCCGCGATAGGCGTTGCCGGCCCGGCCGCCGCCGCGCGCCGCACCGCCGAAGATGTCGCCGAAGATGTCGCCGAACGCTTCGGCGAACCCGCCGTTGAATCCCGCGCCGCCGGCACCGAACCCGCCCGCCGCAGCGTTGGGATCGACGCCGGCATGGCCGAAGCGATCGTAGGCCGCGCGCTTCTGCGCGTCGGAGAGCATTTCATAGGCTTCCTTGGCTTCCTTGAATTTCTCCTCGGACGCCTTGTCTCCCGGATTCCGGTCCGGGTGGTACTTCATCGCCATCTTGCGATAGGCTTTTTTGATTTCCTCGTCGGATGCGTTCTTGGCGACGCCGAGAATTTCGTAGAAATCGCGTTTGGACATGGTGCTCGTTCAATCGTGGTGCCGAAGGGAACCCCGCAATTGCAAAACCGGACACCGCCGCAAAGGCGGGCATCCGGTCCGCGCGCTCCGCCGCGGCATCACCCGCGGCGCCCGATATCGCTCCGATCGCAGGCGGACCGAACGTCCGCCCGCGATCCCGACCGATACGTCATCCGTTCCGCTTGACCTCCTTGAAATCGGCGTCGACGACATCCTCGGCACCGGCCTTGGCGCCATCGGACGAAGCCCCGCCGCCCGCAGCGGCCGCCTGCTCCGCCGCACCTTGCGCCTGGGAATCGGCGTACATCTTTTCACCGAGCTTCTGCGACGCGGTCAACAAGGCTGCCGCCTTGGCATCGATCGCCTCCTTGTCGCTGCCCTTGAGCGCCTCTTCGAGCTCCTGGATCGCCGCCTGGATCTTGGCCTTTTCGCCGTCGTCCAGGCTCGCCCCGTGCTCGGCCAGGGCCTTGCTCACCTGGTGCATCGAGGATTCGGCCGAATTGCGCGACTGCGCCAGTTCGAACCGCTTATGGTCTTCGGCACGATTGAGCTCCGCGTCCTTGACCATGCGGCTGATCTCGTCCTCGGTCAAACCGGAGTTCGCCTTGATCGTGATCTTGTTTTCCTTGCCGGTGGCCTTGTCGCGGGCGCCCACGTGCAGGATGCCGTTGGCGTCGATGTCGAAGGTGACCTAGATCTGCGGCAGAC
>JAJYAR010000076.1 GCA_021779435.1 bacterium | reverse complement strand
TCGCCCGGCAAGCCGAGGATCCGGGGCACTACCGCAGCGATTTCGTCGACCTCGTCCGCAAAACGCAGGAAGTCCTTGGAAGATAATGGAGCGTTGGGACCGTGATCAGTCCGGCCACTCCTGGGCCCGGGGCTTAGGGTAGGGCGGGACCGCTGGGCCCGCCGCTGCCCGGGACGGCCGGGTGCTTGGGTAGCTCGATCTGTTACCAACGATGGGACAATGTTTTAAAACGATCTTCCCCGTGTCTGAATACTTGGGGCAGAGCTGTCGTCTCACAGGCGCAATGAAAACTCTTCTCGTCACTCTCTCGCTCGCGCTCGCAGTCGGCGCCAGCTCAGCGGCCCGGGCTGATTCAGCTGTGGGGCCCGGCGCCGTCATCGGCGCAATCGCCGGTGGAATGATTGGCGGCCACAACAACGATCGCTGGGCCGAGGGCGCGGTCATCGGCGGCATCGCCGGTGCGGTCATCGGGGCGGCGGTTTCCAACAATGACCGGGGCTATTACGACAATGGCTATTACCAGCAGCAGCAGGTCACCTATTCGCAGCCTGCCCCGGTTTGCCAGACCCAGCCGCAGGTCGTGTATTCGCAACCCGCTCCGCAGGTCGTTTACACCCAGCCCGCTCCCCAGGTTGTGTACACGCAACCCGCGCCGCAGGTGGTGTACGCCCCGGCTCCCGCCGTCGTGTACGCACCGGCACCGGCCGTCATCTACACGCGCCCTGCGCCGTACTGCCCGCCTCCCCGCGTCGGATTCAGCGTCCAGTACAGCAATGGTCCCCGCTACGGGCATGCAGGCTACGGCCATGGCGGCAACTACGGCTACGGCGGTCGTGATCACTGGCGCCGCTGAGACTTTTTCTGGTTGATCTCACACCCGCCGCGCAAAACGCGGCGGGTTTTTTGTTTGTGAGCGGAATGCCGTGCAATGGTCCTCGCTCTCAGAGCGTGAAGTGTCGCTTCAGCGTGTGAATCGCGCCGGAGGGTCGCAGCTCACTGGCATGGAGGTCGAAGGCCTCCACCCGAAAGGACGCAGCCGCGAACTCCGCATGCCGGTGCAACCATTGGGGAAACGCGGGACTCAGCTCCGCTCCGCAGCGCGCGATCGTGATGTGGGGATGGAAGGTCCTCACGTCCATGTCGACTCCGGAGGCCAGCACCGCGTCGTCGACCTTCTGCCGCAGCTGGAACAGGCGGGGGTGCCCGGTGCCGGCGCCGACCCAGAGCACGCGAGGCGGACGATTTGGCGGAAAGGTGCCGACGCCCTCCACCGGAAGGATGAACGGCTCCACGTGCACGGTTGCGAGTCGGTCCATCATCGGGCCGACCTGCGCCTCGGGCACGTCGCCGAGGAACCGGAGCGTCATGTGAAGTTGCTCCGGTTGGGTCCAGGACAGCCCCGACATGGGTTCGGCGAGCGCGGCAACCTCGTCGCGTATGGCCGGCGGTAGCGTCAAGGCGATGAAGAGCCGTTCGGCGCGTCCGGTGTTTTCGGTGCCACGCGGCAGCGGTGCGGTCATCCGCCGAGTAAAGCGCGGGCCCTCTCCTTCTCAAACGAGATTCGATGCGGGGCGCGAGCGCTCGCCGGCGAAGGTCCGCCCTGTCTCCAGTCTGTACGCCTATTTCGTGAAGAACTTGAGACCGGCAACGCCTGCCAGGATCAAGCCGAGGCACAGCAGGCGCGGCAGCGACGCGCTCTCTCCAAAAAGGATCATGCCGGCGATCGCCGTCCCTGCGGCGCCGATGCTGGTCCACACCGCGTACGCAGTCCCGATAGGCAGGCCGCGGGCTGCCTGCGCGAGCAGAATCATGCTGGCGACAGCCGCGACAACGACCAGTACACTCGGCCAGAACCGCGTGAAGCCGGCCGTGTATTTGAGTCCGACGGCCCAGACGATCTCGAAAACGGAGGCGATCAGAAGCGAAGCCCAGTACATGCCCGCAGCGAACGGGCAACCCCGCCCGTTGGCGAGCGCCGAGCAGAGTCAGCGACACGGGAATTGTCACCCATTAGGTGACAGTTTCTGCACTGCTCCGATGGGGTGCGGCGGGCGACTACTTGGACGCCGCTGGCGCGAACATCTTCACGATGATCGCGTGCACGGCCTCGTCCGCCGGCAGCGGGCGCACCGAGGGCTGGTAATAGCGGCCCTCGGCGAGCTTCTTCCCGGTCCTCGCGTTTCGCAGCCCGAGATTCAGCTCGATCATGTACGTGTGGAAATCCCAGGTCCACCGGGCGTCGTATGCGAGCACCGCCTCGGTGTCCTCCGGCATCATCGTCAGGGGACCGGTGGAGGCCTCGAATCCAAGCCTCCGCATTTCGTCCACCATCATGTCGTTCAGGTGGTTGTTGTCGTTCTGCCGCTGCTCGATGAAGACCCTGTGGACCTTCGACAGATCAAGCGCGGGCGACTTCTGCACCGTCACGCTCGAACAACCCGCACAGAAAAGGAGGGCTGGGATAAGGTAGGCAAACGCCTTCATTGGAGCCGGTAGAGATGTGACGCGATTGCGACAGGTGCAATCCCTGGCGCGCCCTATCTGCCGCGGGAATCCGAGGGCGAGATGTGCTCCAGAACCTGGCGCAGGGTGGTGCGCCAGTTGACGCGTGCGAAGACCCCGTTGCCGCTGCTCCGGCCTTCCTCCATCGCAAACTTGTAGCCGAGTTCCGCCTGCCACTTTCCCGGGAGGCGCCACTCCACGCTGCGGTACAGCGGGACGTCCCAGATCCAGCCCACTCGGACCTCATGCCCCAGGTGGGCGCCGGTCGGCTCCATGATGTGACGAAACCGATATTCGCCGAAATAGCCGAACTCGTCCGGCTTGTAGAGGAGTCCCGGGACGACCTCGATGACGTGCTGGCGGATGACCTCCGGAGGAGGAGCTTCGCGCGAGGTGAGCTTCACGCTGCGGTCGTAGGCGAGATTGGTGTAGAACGTCGTCGAATCGAACGAGCGGACCCGGCGCGACATCGCGACGAAGGGCCGGACATGCGTGTAATGGTCGTTGATCTGGATCGGCGGCTTTCCAAGAGGGATGCGGTTCTCCAGGCCGATGGTGGTCTTGTCGAAGAACGGAAAGGGCGTCGCGAGATCGTAGCGCGCCCCGAGCTTCATCTCGCCCGGGCCCCAGCGGTGGTCGCGTCCGCCATTGATGGGATTGGGGGCGAACGGTGAAATGCCGCCGATAAACTCCAGCCGGTTGGTCGCACCGTAGCGGATCTCGAGCGGCACGCGGAAGAATTCCCGGTCGCGCACGTCGGTGAACTTCGGGGAAACGTGCAAGGTGACATTCTTCGCCCCCAGCGTGCCGGGCAGCATCGTATCCAGGAAATCGGTCATCTGGAGCACCCGTTCGCGCATGGAAAATGGCGAACGCTGCGGGCCGTTCGGATCGGCGCTGGCGTCGGCGGCAAGGGCTGAGCCGCAGAAGCACACCAGGCTTGCAGAGATCGCAAACGTCAGGGCGATCGAGTGCTGAAGGGAGCGGGGCATGCGTTCGCTAGACCACATGGCGCGACTATGGTGCCGTTTGCCTACGGTGCACCAATAGAAAATACGTGGGAGTTCCGGCCGATATGGGGTGAACTCCGCACCCAAGTGCTAGGTCACCCCCGCGCGGCGGACCAAGCCAGAGTGTCATCCAATAGATCACACCGGCTTTGGGAACAAGGCGCCCGACCGGAGGGGAGAGGAAGGACGGCCCCGCGCCAGGGGGGCCGCCGCTCCGAATCGAATCGAGAATCGAAAAGCGAAAGTTCCTAGGCCAGGTACCGGCTCAGGACGTTTTCCAGATACTCCTGTTTGCCGCTTCGCGGGGTCGGCTCGCCGAGCTTCGTCAAGACGAGCTTCTCGAGCTGACGGAAGTTCGTGCGGCGCGTCTCGATCTCCCGGCCGAAACCGGTGTCGAACGAGGCGTACCGATCGTGCACGAACTGCGAGAGCTTGCCGTCGGCGATGATCCGGCGGGCGGTCTTGAACGCCAGGGCATAGGTGTCGAATCCGCCGATGTGAGCGTGGAACAGGTCGTCGATGTCCGTCGACTGGCGCCGGAGCTTGGCGTCGAAGTTGAAGCCGCCGGACCCGAGTCCGCCCGCGCGGAGAATCGACAGCATGGCGAGCGTCAGCTCCTTCGCATCGGTGTTGAACTGATCGGTGTCCCAGCCGAGGAGCATGTCACCGGCATTCGCGTCGATCGAGCCGAGCAGGCCGGCCGCGGCGGCAACCTCGATCTCGTGCTGGAAGGTGTGGCCTGCGAGGGTCGCGTGGTTCGTCTCGATGTTGAACTTGAAGTGACGGTCGAGCCCGTAGGTACGCAGGAATGCGATGCCGCTGGCGACGTCGAAGTCGTACTGGTGCTTGGTGGGCTCCTTCGGCTTCGGCTCGATGAGGAACTGGCCCTTGAAGCCGATGCTTTGGGCGTGATCCACCGCCATGTGCATGAACGTGGCGAGGTGCTCCTGCTCCCGCTTCAGGTCGGTGTTGAGCAGCGTCTCGTAGCCCTCGCGGCCGCCCCAGAAAACGTAGTTCTCGCCGCCAAGCTCCTTGGTGACCTCGAGCGCCTTCTTCACCTGCGCCGCCGCATACGCAAACACGTGTGCGTCGGGATTGGTCGCCGCGCCCGACATGTAGCGGGGATTCGAGAAGAGGTTCGCCGTGCCCCAGAGGAGCTTCACGCCGGTGGCGGCCTGGAGCTGTTTCGCGTGGACGACGAGCTGGTCGAGCAGCTTGTTGCTCTCCGCGAGCGTGCGGCCCTCGGGGGCGATATCGCGATCGTGGAAGCACCAGAACGGCGCGCGGATCTTCTGGAAGAACTCGAAGGCGGCATCCATGCGCACCTTCGCAACGGTTACGGGGTCGCGTCCCTTCTCCCATGGACGAACGATCGTGCCCGGACCGAACGGATCGGAGCCGACGCCGCGGAACGAATGCCAGTACGCGATCGAGAAGCGCATGTGCTCGGCGAGGGCCTTCCCGTCGATCACCTCGTCGGGGTCGTAGTGCCGGAACGCCAGCGGATTTTCGGTCTTGGGACCTTCGTACTGGATCGTGTTGATGCCGCGGAAATGAACGGGGGCTTTTTTCATGGGAGTGATGAGGAGCGGAAGTGTAGCCGATCTCGCGCGTGGCGAGGTAACAAAAACACCCACATTTCTTTTGATTTTTCGCCACCCCGGTGGCTGGCTCCCGCGCATGACCTCCGCAGCCCGCAACTCCCCGGCCCGACGCGGAAAGCGTCCCGCAGCGGAGGACGGACGCCGGCCGGGGCTGGCAACGCGCAAGGTCGCGCTCCTGATCGAGACATCCAACCGCTACGGCCGGGACCTCCTTTACGGCATCCGCGACTGGCTTCGCAGCTCCGGGGCGACCTGGGCCGTGCGATTCACCGAGCAGGCCAGGCGCTCGCCGCTTCCGTCGTGGCTCGGCGACTGGCAGGGCGACGGGATCATTGCCCGTGTGGATTCGCCGCAGAGCGCGGCGGCACTGGCCCGGGCCGCGCTCCCGGTGGTTGACGTCAGCGCAGAGCGGTTCGCGTCGGAGTTCCCTCGCGTGAGCATCGACAACATCGCCGTCGCCCGGCTCGCAACCGGCCACCTGCTGCAGAAGGGCTTTGCGAACTACGCATTCTGCGGCGACGCGCGGTTCCTGTGGTCCCGCCAGCGCGGCGACGAGTTCCGGCGCCTGCTCGCCTTCGCCGGCCATCAATGCCTCGAGTTTCAACCGGGGGAGCACCCGCGCCGGCGGCCGGGATCCGATGCCGAAAGCCGCGAGCTTGCCCGCTGGCTTCAGAAACTTCCGAAGCCGGTGGCGGTGTTCGCGTGCTACGATGGCAGGGCGCAGCAGGTGCTCGAGGCCTGCCAGCTGCTGAGCCTGCAGGTGCCGGACGACGTCGCCGTCCTCGGCGTCGACAACGACGAGGTGCTGTGCGAACTCTGCACGCCGCCCCTGAGCAGCGTGCAACCGAATGCGCGGCGCATCGGCTTCGAGGCGGCGGCATTGCTGGCCGAAATGATGGAGCGGCGCGCCCAGGCCGGGGTTGGCACGCGGTACGTCGAGCCCGTGAGCGTCGTCGAGCGGCAATCGACGGATGTCATCTCCGTGTCGGACGCACGGGTCGCAGCCGCGTTGCGGTTCATCCGGCAGCACGCGTGCGAGGGAATCCGTGTGGACGACGTCCTTCGCGCGGTGCCGATGTCGAGGACCTTGCTTGAGCGGCGGTTCAAGGCGGCGGTGGGCCACTCGCCGCACCGGCAGATGGTGCAGCACAGGATCGAGCGGGCGAAACATCTCCTGGCCGAAAGCGAGGTGTCGATTGCGGTGGTGGCGGAACTCGCCGGCTTCGACAACGCCAGTTACCTCAGCGTCGCATTCCGCCGGGAAACGGGAGAAAGCCCGTACGCCTTCCGAAAGCGCAATCGGACGCCGCGCTAGCGCCTTGTTTGCCGCACTTGCATGAACGGCGCGGCTGGAGAGGGTTCGCCATGCGCAAGTTCATCGTTTTCGCCGTTCAGGCGCTCGTCTGCCTCGGTCACGCGTACGCAGGCATCGATCTTCAGGGGTTCGACAGGTCCGTAAGGCCGCAGGACGATTTCTATCTGTACGTCAACGGGAGCTGGCTGAAGTCGGCGGTCATCCCGCCCGACATGGCGCGGTACGCCAGCTTCAATATCCTGCAGGAGGAGAACTGGGCACGTCTCCACGAATTGTGCGACGAGTCGACCGCGAGGGCGGCTGCCTCAAGCGGAGCGGAGAAGATCGTGGCTGATTTCTACGCAAGCGGAATGGACCAGGCGGCGATCGAGGCGGCGGGGGTGAAGCCGCTCCAGGGTGAGTTCGACCGCATCGCGGCAATCGCCAGTGTCGCCGACCTTGCCCGCGAGTTGGGACATCTCCAGATGCTCGGGGTCAACGCCGGTTTTTCGTTTGGAAGCTCACCGGATGACAAGGACAGCACGAAGGAGATCGCTCAGATCGGGCAGGGTGGGTTGGGGCTTGCCGTCACTGACGCAGGCCGGGACGCGAATCGCGACGCCTATTTCAATACCGATGAGAAGTCCGTCGCTCTCCGGCGGGCCTACGTCGCCCACATCGCGAGGATGTTCGAGCTTCTCGGCGACCAGCCGGAGATCGCGCGTGCGGCTGCGGACCGTGTGATGAAGCTCGAGACGGAACTCGCCCGCGTGTCGCTCAGCCGGGTCGAACTGCGCGATCCCCAGGCGAACTATCACAAGATCCGGTTCGCGCAGCTCCCTGCGTACTCCGGCGATTTCGACTGGAAGGCCTTCCTGGGCGAGACCAACGCACCGGAATTCGCGGAGCTGAACCTTGCGCACCCCGCGTTTGTGAAGGGCGTCGCCGCGCAGCTGCACACCACGCCGCTCGATGACTGGAAGCTGTATCTGCGATGGCACCTGGTGCGCCGCGCCGCACCGTTTCTCTCGGACAGGTTCGCCGCGGAGCACTTCAGGTTCTTCGGCACCGAGATGACCGGCGTCACGGAGCAGGAGCCCCGCTGGAAACGTGTGGTGATGACCCTCGACGGCAGTGTCGGGGAGGCGCTTGGCCAGCTGTACGTGGCCCGCTACTTCCCGCCGGCCGCCAAGGCCCGCGCGTTGGAGCTGGTCGCGAACGTCCGCGCGGCGCTGCGCGAGCGACTGCAGACACTCGAATGGATGGACGCTCCGACGCGCGCCAAGGCGGTCGCGAAGCTGGACGCCTTCACCGTGAATATCGGCTATCCCGATCGGTGGCGTGACTACTCGAGCGCGCAGATAAGCCGCGATTCCTATGTGCTGAACGTATTTCGCGCGGCGGAGTTCGAGTCGCGGCGGACGCTCGCGAAGATTGGCGGGCCCGTGGACAAGACCGAGTGGTACATGAGCCCGCCCACCGTGAACGCGTATTACTCGACATCGCTCAACGGGATCACCTTCCCGGCGGGAATCCTTCAGCCGCCGTTCTTCGACGCGAAAGCGGACGATGCGCTCAACTACGGTGGCATCGGCGTGGTGATCGGCCACGAGATGACGCACGGCTTCGACGACTCGGGAAGGCAGTATGACGCCCAGGGCAACCTGAATGACTGGTGGACGCCAGAGAGCGCGGCGCGCTTCAAGGAGCGCGCGGCGGCAATCGTGAAGCAATTTTCCGACTACATCGCCATCGACGACGTCCACCTCAACGGCGAACTCACGCAGGGCGAAAACATCGCGGACCTCGGCGGGGTGCGGGTTGCCTACGCCGCGCTCGAAAAGGCGCTGGCTGGAAAGCCTCGTGAGAAGATCGACGGTTTTACGCCCGAGCAGCGCTTCTTCATCAGCCACGCGACGGTCTGGCGCGACAAGATGCGCCCGGCCGAGGCACTTCGCCGCGCCCGCGTGGATCCGCATTCGCCGGGCAGGTGGCGTGTCGACGGCCCTCTCTCGAACCTCGGGGAGTTCGCGAAAGCCTGGGACGTCCCCGAAGGCGCGCCGATGCGCCGGCCGGCGAGCGAACGGGTGAACATCTGGTAGACTCCACCCCGCGCGGTAGGCTGTGGTAGCGCGGCCGAAGCCCGGAGTTTGATGTAGCCGGCCTCCGCAGAGGCCGGGGGGGAATCAGACTCGGCGTTGCCGGAGCCCGCGCACCCCCGGCTACATCCCTGTAGGAGCAAATTCATTTGCGACCGGCACGTGAGAGCGCGCCCGCAAGCCATCCAAGGCATCGCAGATAAATCTGCTCCTACAGCCAAACCGGCGATCCCTCCCTGTGGTCAGCGGACCGCGGCCTGGAGTTTGGCTCAATACGCCCGGCAGACGGAAACCTAACCGACCTTGAACACCTTGCGGAGCTCGGCGATGGCCTCGTCGGGCATGGGAACGACGGGCCCGAGCGGCTTTGCCAGAAGCAGCGCCTCTGTGGTGGCTTCGAGCACCTCGAGGCGGTCGAAGGCATCAAGGACGTCGCGTCCGAGGAC
>JAJYAR010000075.1 GCA_021779435.1 bacterium | reverse complement strand
CGATTAGGGCGGGGAGCCGGCCGGCGGCCGCGTCGAGCACATCGACGCCGCGCGTGAGCGACCTGATCTGCTTGCCGATCGGCACGCCGCCGATGGCGAGCATGGTCTTCAGGCGAAGATGCCGGCCGTAGTTATGGAAGCTGTCGACGATCTGGCCGCCGAGCTCGCGCGTCGGGCAGAGCACGAGCACCTGGACGGAGCGCAGCCGCGTATCCACACGTTCGATCGCCGGGAGCGCGAAGGCCGCGGTCTTTCCCGAGCCGGTGGAGGACTGCCCGATGACATCCTTCCCCGTCAGTGCGACCGGAATAACCGCGGTCTGGATGGGCGAGGCTTCCTCGAAGCCCATCTTCTCGACGGCTTTGAGGGACTCGGGCGAAAGGCCAAGCTCACTGAACGGGCGTTTTTCCATCCCCAAAAGTGGGCAGAAGGAATCGCGGCCGCCAGCTTCAGTTCGTCCGCAATCACCCGATTCCAACTGTCCGACACGGATAAACACGTGCTCGGCGGGTCGGTGCCCGTTTTGGTGTCACCAATGCCCCCGCTGTGCGTAATGCTCCGTACCCCCCGCTTCATGAATATCCTTCGCCTTCTTGCTGCCGCCGCGTCACTCGCGGTCGTTGCCAACCTCAGCCATGCCCAGCCTCAGATGGAAAAACTGGGACGCGGCATCGTCGCCATCCATCAACCCGATGGAAAGATCTTCGTCAGCTGGCGCCTGCTCGGGACTGATCCCGAGGGCATCGCTTTCAACCTGTATCGTAACAGCGAGGCCGTCGCCGGCCGGGACGCCTCCATCCCTGTCGCTTTTGCCACCGGCCCCGCCGCCGCGCCGGCCGGCAGGGAGGTGAAGCTCAACGCCGAACCGCTCACCGGCCCGACCTGGTTCATCGACGACAGCGCCAATCTCGGAACCAACGTCAGCTATTTCGTCCGCCCGGTCGTCAACGGCCAGGAGCAGCCGTCCAGCGCGGCCTTCTCGCTCCCCGCAGGCTCGCCCCCCCGCCCGTACCTTTCGATCCCGCTGAAGACCCCACCGGGCTACACGCCGGGCGACGGCTCGGTCGGCGACCTCGATGGCGACGGCGAGTACGAGATCGTCGTCAAACAGGAGCAGCGCCCGCAGGACAACTCCCGCGGCGGTCGCACCGGCGAGACGCTCCTGCAGGCGTACAAGCTGAACGGCACCTACCTTTGGACGATCAATCTCGGCAAGAACATCCGCGAGGGCGCCCACTACACGCAGTTCATGGTGTATGACCTCGATGGGGACGGGAAGGCGGAGATCGCCTGCAAGACCGCCGACGGCACCGTCGACGGCGCCGGCAAGGTCCTCGGCGACCCGAAGGCCGACTGGGTTTATCCCGACAAGCCGGTCACGATGACCACGACCGACCGCAACGGCCAGAAGCGCGAGCGCCAGGTCAATCCCACGGGCCACGTCATGACCGGTCCCGAATACCTCACCGTGTTCGAGGGTGCCACCGGCCGCGAACTCACCACGACCAATTATATTCCGTCCCGCGTCGAGGGTTCGACCGACTACAAGCCCGACGAACTCATGGCTGTCTGGGGTGACGCCAACGGCAACCGCTCCGACCGCTACCTCGCCTGCGTCGCCTACCTCGACGGCGTCCACCCGAGCGTCGTCATGTGCCGCGGCTACTACACGCGGTCGACGCTCGTCGCCTGGGACTGGCGTGACGGAAAGCTGACCCAGCGCTGGTTCTTCGACAGCGACAAGCTCGGGCCGCGCGACAACACGAATCCGTGGCGCGGCCAGGGCAATCACAACCTCAGCGTCGCGGACGTGGACGGCGACGGTCGTGACGAGATCGTTTACGGCGCCATGGTCGTCGATGACGACGGCAAGCCGCTCTATTCCACCGGCTGGGGCCACGCCGACACGATCCATGTTGGCGATCTCGTGGCCGACAATCCCGGCATCGAGGTCTTCTCGATCCAGGAGCGGTTCGACAAGCAGGGCATGAACATGCGCGACGCGAAGACCGGCAAGCCGATCTTCCTGATCCCGTCGTTGAAGGCGGATGAGGAGGGCGGCGACAAGGGCGAGGGCCCGGGCCGGGGAGTCGCGTTCAACATCGATCCTCGTTACGCCGGGGCCGAGAGCTGGGCCCGCGGCGCTCAGATGGAAAAAGTCGGGATGTTCGATGCCCACGGGAAACCGATCTCCAAGACGACGCCGCGCTCGTGCAACTTCGCGATCTACTGGGATGGCGACCTGCTCCAGGAACTCCTCGATCGGAACACCATCTCCAAGTGGAACTGGGAGAACGGCACCGAAACGAACCTGCTCGTCGCCCAGGACTGCTCGTCCAACAACGGCACCAAGGCCACGCCCACCGTCTCCGCCGACATCCTCGGCGACTGGCGCGAGGAGCTTGTCTTGCGCTCCCTCGACGGCAAGGAGCTCCGGATCTACACGACGACGATCCCGACCAAGCACCGGCTGTTCACGCTGATGCACGATCCACAGTACCGGCTGTCCGTGGCATGGCAGAACGTCGCCTACAACCAGCCGCCCCATACGAGCTTCTATCTCGACGAGGCCGCTCCGCTCCCGGCTCGTCCGAAGATCTCGATCGTCGGCGCCAAGTAAGACGGAACGCCTTCCCGGCGTTCTCCGAAGAGTTTGCCCCATCGCCGGCTTTCGACTAAATCGAGGCCGGCGATTTTATTTTTCCATTTCGCAATCCCCGTTCCCCACGCGCCCAATCACCCCCATGAAACGTCTGATCGTCCTTCTGTCCTCCCTGCCGCTCACGTTGTTCGCGGCGAATCCCGTCCCGCTTCATTGGCTGGAGGGAAAAGCCCCCGATGCCCCGGATGGCGTCAGCTGGGGCGTGCCGTGGCCCAAGGGCGAAGTGCAGAAGACCGACGCCTTCACCGTGACAGCCCCGGACGGCGCCAGCATCCCCGTCCAGACCTGGCCGCTCGCCTTCTGGCCAGACGGCTCGGTGAAATGGACCGGCCATGCGATGGCCGCGACCTCAAACCTGTCCAACGAGCTCACGCTGCGACCCGGAAACGCCGCAGCCCCTGCGAAGCCGCTGACGGTGACGGACACCGCCGACGCGATCTCGATCGACACCGGCGTGTTTGTCGCGCGGCTGCCGAAGCACGGCCGCAGTGTGATCGAGTCCCTGCAGACCAGGCACGGCGTCGTTGCGCGTGACGGCAGGCTTGTCGTGCTCCGCGAGGACCGTTCGCAGTCCGCGCAGCAGGTCGCCCGCGAGGAGGAGTTTCTCGGCGAGGTTGAGAGTGCGGTCGTCGAGCAATCCGGCCCGGTTCGGGCCGTCGTCAAGGTCACGGGCCGGCACCACGCCACGAAGGGCGAACGCGCGTGGCTGCCGTTCTCCGTGCGGCTGTATTTCTTCTCCGGCTCCCCGGCGATCCGGCTCACCCACTCGTTCATCTACGACGGCGAACCGCATCAGGATTTCATCCGCGGCATCGGACTCGCGTTCGCCGTGCCGTTCCGGGAGGAACTGCAGAACCGGCACATCCGTTTTTCCGGCGATGCGGACGGCGGCTTGTGGGAACAGCCGGTGCGGATGCTTCCCGGATTCCGCACCCAGGCGGGACGCCAGGTGGTCGAGTTGTACGACTCGCATCTCAACGGCCAGCGCGTGCCCAACCTCGCGGAGCTGCAGCCCCAGGCGCGTGACGCGCTCCTCACGATGCCGATCTGGGGCGATGCCAGGCTCACCCAGCTTTCACCGAACGGCTGGTCCGTCTTCAAACGCACGACAGGGGACGCCTCCTGGCTGCATGTGACGGACGGTCGCCGCTCGCGCGGCCTTGCCGCCGTCGGCGATGCGTCGGGCGCGCTCGTGGCAGGCGTGAAGGACTTCTGGCAGAAGGCCCCCGCCTCGCTTGAAATCACCGGCGGTGCCACGGACGCCGCCCAGCTCCGGATCTGGCTCTGGTCACCGGAGGGCGATGCGATGGACCTGCGCCGGTACGACGAGATCCCGCACGGTCTTTCGATCAACTACGAGGACTGGAAACCCGGCTGGGGCACACCGTACGGCATCGCCAACACGCATGACCTGACGTTGTGGGTGCTCGGCGCAATGCCGGGTCGCGACGTGTTGAATGCGATGGCGGGCGCCGCGGCCGAACCGCCGCAGCTCGTGTGCACGCCGGAGTATTACCACGCACAGCACGTGTTCGGCTACTGGAGCCTCCCGGACCGGTCCACTCCCGCCCTTCGCTGGGTTGAGGATCAGGTCCAGGGACTCGTCGATTACTATCACCAGCAGGTCGATGAGCGCTCGTGGTACGGTTTCTGGGATTTTGGCGACGTCATGCACAACTACGACTTCGGCCGTCACGAGTGGCGCTACGATGTCGGAGGCTGGGCGTGGGCAAACACCGAACTCATGCCGGACATGCTGCTGTGGTACTCCTTCCTGCGGACGGGTCGGGCGGACCTGTTCCGCTTCGCCGAGGCCATGACCCGCCATACAAGCGAGGTCGACGTTTACCACGTCGGGCCGTTCGCTCCGCTCGGCTCGCGCCACAACGTGAACCACTTTGGCGACGGAGCAAAGCAGCCGCGCGCAAGCCATGCGGGGCTGAAACGCGCCTACTACTTCCTGAGCGGCGGAGACGGACGTGTCGGCGATCTCCTGCGCGAGCAGATCGACGCCGACCTCGCCTACGCGTACCTCGCGCAGTTCAATCCTTCGCATTACGTGCCGAACGCCGACGGCACCCCGCGGCTGGATCGTCCCGGCAGCCCGGCGGCTCCCCGGCCCGAGGACTTCAAGCCGCGCCCGACCGCCGCGGATCGGAAGCCGTTCACCAACTTTGGACTCGAGTGGATGTGCTACTCGCTGAACTGGACGACCGAATGGGAGCGCGGAGGCGACCAGAGCTGGCGCAGCCGGATCGAGGCCGACATGAAGACGATGGCATCGACCGTCGACCAGCAGGGCCGTTTCCCCGGACGCTACTTCGATATGATCTTTGGCGGCCCGGAAAACATGTGGGAGCTCGAACCCATGTACGACAACCCGGGGTTCTGGCAGGCTTGGGTGAACACCTGCGAGGCCGTCGGCCGGCAGGTGCAGGGGAACGAAATGACCGGGCCGCGGATGCTGGCGTACGCCGCCATGAAGAAGAACAGCGCCGAACTCGGCCGGCTGGCATGGGAAAAGCTAATCGGAAGGCCAGGATCCCTTCCGGAACCGGCAAGTCCGAAACGCTTCGCCGGACCCGCGGTGATTCACCCGGTGACGGACCCCGCATTCCTTGGCGCGTCCGTCGGCTGGCAGCTGCACGGCGTCGCCAGCGTCCAGTGGGCGCTGAATGCAATCGAGACCCTGGAGATGGCGAAGACCTACCTGCCGGAGTGGGAAACGCCCCATAATCCGTAGCGTCTGTTCCGCACGCCGGGCCAGCCCCGCACCTGCATTTAACTCGTGGCCGGCGGTGCGTCATTTTCGCGCCGCCGGTTCTTTTTTTCGCGGACGTGCCGCTCCGGCATCCCGATTGCTGGTCTATGGCGCAGATGAACTCTCCCGCGCTGAAATCTCGGTGCTACGAATTCTTCTTCCGCGACCTGGAAACGCATGTGCAGGTGGAGACGCCGGATCCCGACACGGTCATTGTTCGCGCCACGCGAAACACGTTCTCAGAGCGCCGCAAGGTGCATTTCATCCGTGAACTCGCAGCCGAGGGGTTCATCCCCGACGGCTGCCAATGGTACCCGCTCCCGGCCGGGATGCCGCGGATTCGCTGGGTGATCGATGTCTCCTGGCTCAAACTGTCGCAGTCCGCGAAATCCCACACGCGACGTCTGGTCATCAGCCTCGTTGGCGGCGGCCTGCTCGTCTGGACCGCCCTGCTCAGCGCGCTGATGTTGTCGTACGGTTCCTAGGGTTTGAAGGGGATCCGTTCCGAGGTGGAACGCGCTTTTCCCAGCGCGCTTGGCTTGGAATCGGCTTCGACGTGATCTCGACCCGCGCGAACCGAACCCGCTGGGGACTGTATGTACCGGAGACAAGGGGACGGCGGGTTCCACCCCGGGCCCCCGGGCAGGATTCCACCTCGCGCAGCGGAGTACGGGAGTTCTGAAGGTGGAGCGCGCTGTCCCCAGCGCGCTTGGCTTGGAACAGCGCTACCTCCGACAAAGCGGGTTCTGGACTGTCCACGCGCGACGCCTGGCAACGCTTTGCCGTCTGGTTCGTCCGGCGTGAAGTCGGGACCGCGCTGCGCGATCCGGCCCCGGTGATCCAGATCCGGACGGTCCGCCATGCGTCACGTTGCCGTCAATCACCGCTTCACAAATACCGCCCTCATGCCCCTTCCCTCGCTCCGCCGTTTTGCGTCCAGTCTTCTCGTTTTCAGCTTGGTCGCCTTCGTCCCCGCCGTTCGATCGGCCACCTTCGACGTTCGCGCCTACGGGGCGAAGGGCGACGGCACGACGCTCGACACCGAGGCGATCAACAAGGCGATCGAGGCAGCAGCAGCCGCGGGCGGCGGCACGGTCAGCTTCCCGGCAGGCGTGTACCCGAGCCACTCGATCCGGCTGAAGAGCAACATCACCCTTCACCTCGACGCAGGCAGCACGCTCCTCGCCGCCAGTCCTGCAAACGGGATCGGCTACGACCCGGCGGAGCCGAACGAATGGGGCGACAAGGGATACCAGGACTTCGGCCACAGCCACTGGCACGACAGTCTGATCTGGGGCGAGAACATCGAGAACATCGCCATCACCGGCCAGGGCCGCATTCACGGCAAGGGTTTGATCCGTGGCGGCGGTGGCGGACGCCGTCCTCAGCAGGGTGTCACGCAGGCCACCGGCGCGAATCCGGCCGCCGCGATGCCTACACCCCCGGCGGGCGGCCAGGGCAACAAGGCCATCGCCCTGAAGAACTGCCGCAACGTCACCCTGCGCGACATTTCCATTCTCGAAGGCGGCTGGTTCGCGCTCCTCGCGACCGGCGTGGACAACATGACGATCGACAATCTCCGGGTGGACACCAACCGCGACGGTTTCGACATCGACGCCTGCCGCAATGTCCGCGTCTCGAACTGCCACGTGAACTCCATCAACGACGATGCCATCGTCCTGAAGAGTTCGTACGCGTTGGGCGAGCTTCGCCCCTGCGAGAACATCACCATCACCGGCTGCCAGGTGAGCGGCTATGACATCGGCTCGGTCCTGAACGCCACGTACACGAAGAACCAGGCGCTTGCCGCCGATCGCGATGGTCCCACGGGCCGGATAAAGTTCGGCACGGAGTCGAACGGCGGCTTCAAGAACATCACCATCTCCAACTGCGTCTTCACACGGTGCCGCGGCATCGCCCTCGAAACCGTCGACGGCGGCATCATCGAGGACATCGCCATCACGAACATCACGATGCGCGAGGTCTCCAATTCCCCCATCTTCCTGCGGCTCGGGAACCGCGCCCGCGGCCCCGAGGGTACGCCGGTCGGCGCGATCCGCCGCGTGACCATCAGCCACGTCTTCGCCTCCAACTGCGATCCGCGGTACCCGATTCTTATCGCGGGACTTCCCGGCCATCCGATCGAGGACGTGCGACTCGACGACATCCGCGTCACGTTCCGCGGCGGTCTGACTATGGAGCAGGTCGCACAGCAGCCGGCCGACCTGGTGAACACGTTCTTTCTCCGCGGCCCCGGCCTCAACGGCCCGCGCGAGCCGTTCAATCCGCCGGAGCAGGAAAAGGGCTATCCTGAGCCCAGCATGTTCGGGCTGCTTCCGGCGTACGGTGTGTTCGTCCGGCATGCCACGAACCTTCGCTTCGACAACGTGAAGATCGGTTTCCAGGTGGCGGATCACCGCCCGGCCGTCGTCCTGATGGATGTCGCCAAGGTCACCTTCTCCGCCCTCGATGCCGACCGCGCCGGCACGCAACCGACGTTCGTCCTGCGGGGCGTCACCGGCTTTTCGGTACGCGACAGCAGCCCGGTGGCCGATACGCGCCACGAAACCGTCGAGAGCGACACGCTTTGACGCAAATTCGTCATTCGACCCGGAAAGGAACGAGCCGGTAAACCACCGATGGACTCAGATGGACACGGATTCGGACAAGACAGGAAACCGCGAAGTAGGCGAATGATCGCGAAGGCGTGGGGCCGTCTCGGACCTTCGCGCCTGTTCGCGCTCTTGGCGGTTCACTTGGCTTCGTGTCAACCGGACGAGACGGTGTTTGTGGTTTACCCTGCCTCGCGGCGCGGGTGAAGTAATCCGCCCCGCGATTCTTCGCCCCGCATTTCTCAACCAACGATGATCATGTCCGCCCGTACTCTCCTGTTCGCATTCCTCGCGCTCGCCGGAATGCTTCGCGCGCAGACCCCTGGCAGCAGTCCCGCGACCGCCACACCCGCGCCAGCGCCGGATCTCGCCAAGAACCCGGCCCCTTCCATCCGCCCGCTCAATCCCGAACTGCCGACGCTTTTCATCGCCGGCGACTCCACCGCCGCCCAGGGCTGGGCGGCTCCGTTCGCGTCGTACTTCGACACCTCCAAGATCAACATCGCCAACCGCTCGCGAGGTGGGCGGAGCACCCGGACGTTCATCACCAGCCAGGGTTCAGGGCCCAGCGAATGGGATACGATCGTCGCCGACCTGAAGGCCGGGGACATCGTACTGATCCAGTTCGGCCACAACGACGGCGGCACCATCAACGACCAGCCGGGGCCAAGCGCGCGTTCCCGCGGCAGCATTCCCGGGCTCGGCGAGGAATCCCAGGAAATCGATAACCTGCTCACCGGGAAGCACGAGGTGGTTCACACCTTCGGCTGGTACATGCGGAAGATGATCTCCGACGTGCAGGCCAAAGGCGGCAAGCCGATCGTCCTCGGGCTCACCGTGCGGAAGATCTGGGCCAATGGTCGGATCGAGCGCGGGCCCGGCAGCTACAGTGGCTGGTCCTATGAGGTCGCGAAGGCCGCC
>JAJYAR010000074.1 GCA_021779435.1 bacterium | reverse complement strand
GATCGCCCGCTCCGGATGCTCCTTCAGGAGTTTCTCGAGCGCGATGCTCTTCAAGTTTCCGACATAGCCCGTGTGGCGATGATAGAACTTGTCTTTGAGCTTGGCCCCGGTGACATGCACGGTGCCGGCATTGATGACCACGATATGGTCGCCAAGGTCTTGATGCGGCGCGTAATTCGGCTTGTGCTTGCCCTTGAGCCGGTGCGCGATTTGCGAGGCCAGGCGGCCGAGGGTCTTGCCGGCCGCATCGACGACGAACCAGTCGCCGCGTGTTTCTTCTGGTTTGGAAAATACCGTGTACATGGAGGATACTCTGGAATTCGAGGACTTTGACGAAAGGCGCGAAAGTGTACAGAAGCTGGCGGCCCGTTACCAGCCCCGATGTGCGCACTCTTCGAACACATTATATAATGTATTGATGGATCCCCGCTCATTTACCCTGCCGGACCGAATATTCGGTCAAATTGGCAGCGCAATCAAGGTCTTGGCCGCACCCTCCCGGTCTGCGCGGCCCAGACCGGACGCCGCGGAAGGCGATTCGGACCTCAATGCCGCTGAGCGACTCGAGTCGCAACGCCTGATGCGGGTCAACCATGCCGGCGAGATTGCGGCCCAGGCGCTCTACCGCGGCCAGGCGTTGACGGCCCGCGATCCTGCGGTGGTCGAGGCGATGAGCCGCGCGGCGACGGAGGAAGGCGACCATCTAGCCTGGTGTGAGCAGCGCCTGCGGGAACTCGGCGGCGCGCCGAGCCTGCTGAATCCCATGTGGTACGCGGGATCCCTGGCGATCGGTGCCGTCGCCGGCGCATTCGGCGATCGGACCAGCCTCGGATTCATCAGCGAAACCGAACGGCAGGTCGAGTCCCACTTGGAGGATCATTTGGCCCGTCTGCCGGCGGCCGACCGCCGCAGCCGCGCGATCCTCTCCCAGATGAAACACGATGAGGTGCGGCACGGACAGACGGCCGATTCCCTGGGCGGCACGGCTCTTCCTTGGGCGATTCGACTGGCCATGCGCTTGACGTCGCGCGTCATGACGAAGGGCTCCTACCTTGTGTGACGCCGCCAAGTCCGCTTGCGATTCCAGTACTTATGTAATAAAACGTCCGCCAGCATCGTCGTAACCGGCGAAGCACCCGTAAATCGAGGGAGACATCATGGAAGAAGGGGCAAAAGCCTTAAGCGACATCCCGGCGATCAATCGTTTCTTGAGCTACTGCCGGATCAGGACAGTCCCTTCCAAGACCGTGATCATCCATGCCGGCGACCTGCCGGACATTTTGTACTACATCATCAGCGGCTCGGTCGAGGTGATGATCGAGGACGAGGACGGCAACGAAATGGTCCTCGCCTATCTGAACAAGGGCCAGTTCTTCGGCGAAATGGGCCTTTTCTACGAACAGCCGACCCGTAGCGCCTGGGTGCGCACGCGACAGCAGTCCGAACTCGCGGAAATGACCTATCCGCGCTTTCGCCAGATCGCCGCCGAAAGCCCCGGCTTGATTTTCGAGCTGGCGACGCAGCTGGCGACCCGGCTCGATCGCACCAACCGCAAACTGGGCGATCTGGCGTTCGTCGACGTCACCGGACGCGTCGCGCACGCGATCATGGATTTGTGCGGCGAGCCGGACGCGATGACCCACCCCGACGGCATGCAGATCAAGGTCAGCCGCCAGGAGTTGTCCCGCTTGGTCGGATGTTCCCGCGAAATGGCCGGCCGGGTGCTGAAAGTGCTTGAAGAACAGGGCTTGCTGCGCGCCACCGGCAAGACCATCGTCGTGTTCAACGCGCGCCCGAAGGTCAAGACCCGGCCGTTGGTCGTGCCGGTCAAGGCCGGGGCCGGTGTGGCGGCCAACAAGTCGTCCATCGCCCGGGCCGAACAACGCCACGACGATGAGGAAGACGAGGACGAGGATGAAGACGATTTCGACGAGGACGAGGACGACGACGAGTAGCGTGGCGGCCTAGCCGGCCGCTTTTTGCCCCGTGATGATTTCCCGCCGCATCGCGTCGATGGTCGATGCGTAGTCCGGGCTCCCGAAGATCGCCGAACCCGCGACAAAGGTGTCGGCTCCGGCTTTGGCCACCTCGGCCGCGTTCTCCACCTTGACGCCGCCGTCGATTTCCAGGCGGATGTCGCGGCCACTGGCTCGAATTCTCCGCCGGGCCGCCGCGAGTTTCTCGAGCGCCGACGGGATGAATCGCTGGCCGCCGAAGCCCGGATTGACCGACATGATCAGGATGAGGTCGAGATTGTCGATCTCATGATCCAGCCAATCGAGCGGTGTCGCCGGATTGAACACCATGCCCGGACGGCAGCCGGAATCGCGGATCAACTGGATCGTGCGGTCCGGGTGCAGCGTCGCCTCCGGATGAAAACTGATGTAGCTCGCGCCGGCCTTCGCGAACTCCGGCACCAGCGGATCCACGGGGGAGATCATCAGATGAACGTCGATCGGCGCGGTGACGCCCGCCTTGCGCAGCGCCGCGCAAACCAGCGGACCGATGGTCAGGTTCGGCACATAGTGGTTGTCCATGACGTCGAAGTGGATCCAGTCCGCGCCGGCGCGCAGCACGGCATCGACTTCCTCCCCGAGCCTCGCGAAGTCGGCGGACAGGATCGACGGCGCAATGATCGCATCCATACGCTCGAGTCTATCACCGCATGCCGCGCGCCGCGCGAATCGTCTCGTAAGCCTCTTGAATCCGCTGGGTCTTTTCCTTGGCCAACTGCGCCATCGAGCCGGGCAGGCCGTTGGCGACCAGCTTGTCCGGATGGTGGCGGCTCATCTGCCGCCGGTACGCCTTTTTCAATTCCTGGTCGCTGATGCCCGGATCCACTTCGAGCTCCGCATAGCAGTTCGACAAGGAGCCGCCCCGCCCCGGTTCGTCCCGCCGGCCGGCGCCGCGACGGGTGCGCAGCGCCGCCTCCATGCGCACGAACTCCAGGCCCGACATGCCCAAGCCCTCACCGACCCGCGCCAGGATCAATCGCACCGGCGGAGGCATGCCGTTGCCGGCAAGCGCCGCGGAGATCTGCAATTCCATGAAGGTCGCGAGCAGGTCGTACCGCGGCCCGCACGCCTCGCGCAGACGCTCGACGGCAGTCCCGACGTCGTAGCCCGCGGCCTTGCCCGCGCGGAAGCTGGCGATGGCCGTGGCCACTTCATGCGGCGCCAAGCGCAATTCCCGCATCATCCGGCGGGCCGCATCGATCTCGGCTTAGGAAACCCGGCCGTCGGACTTGGCGACGTGCCCCATCAATTCGAACGTCGTCCGGAAGAACACGGACGCCACCGCCCCCGGGCCGCCGGCGCCGCCGTCGGGCGTCGATTGCTGGTCGAATATCTGGCCGATGAAGGCCCCGATCACCGCGCCCCACAGGCTGTGGGCGACCACGAGGCCGATCAGCGCGCCGAATAATTTCCCCGTCCACCTCATCCGCGTTGACCTGATTGAGTCCCGCCGCCAGAATATCCAGCTCTTCCAGCCGATCATGTTATCAGCAGCCGGACGCCAATCACGTGCAACAATCGCCGCCATCGCCGCCGCTGTTCGAATCACATCTGCGCGGCTTGAGGAAGATCCATCAGGGCAAAGTGCGCGACATCTACGAGGTCGACGCCGATCACCTGCTGATCGTCACGACCGACCGCCTGTCCGCGTTCGATGTCGTCCTGCCGGATCCGGTGCCGGACAAGGGGGCCGTGCTGAACGGGATCTCCGCGTTTTGGTTCGCGAAAACCGCCCACATCGTGCCGAACCAGCTGTCGCATCTGCGCATCGAGGATGTCGTCCACGATGCCGATGAGCGCCTGCAGCTCGCGGACCGTGCGATGGTCGTCAAACGGCTGGACGCGCTGCCGGTCGAAGCGGTCGTGCGCGGCTATCTGATCGGCTCCGGATACCGCGACTATGCGGCCCGCGGCGCCGTCTGCGGCATCCGGCTGCCGCCGGGCCTGCGGATCGCGGACCAATTGCCCGAGCCGATCTTCACGCCCGCGTCGAAGGCGCCGGCCGGCAAGCATGACGAGAACGTCGACTTCGACACGATCGTGCGCGAGATCGGCGGCGACCACGCCGCCGAGATCCGCCGCATTTCGCTCGAGATCTACCGCTTCGCGGCGGTGCATGCGCGCGCCCGCAACATCATCATCGCGGACACGAAATTCGAGTTCGGACTCGATCGTGGCGGCCGCATCACGCTGATCGACGAGGTGTTGACTCCCGATTCGTCGCGATTCTGGCCGGTCGAATCCTATCGGCCGGGGATCAACCCGCCGAGCTTCGACAAGCAGTTCGTGCGCGACTACCTGGAGGAACTGCATTGGGACAAGAAGCCGCCGGCCCCGCACCTGCCGGCGGAGATCCTGGCGCGCACCGGCGCGAAGTATCGACAAGCGCTCGCGTTATTGACGGCGTGAACGGTCCGGGCCGCCTGTTCGCGCGGCTGGAGTACGACCTGTTCGTGCGCTCGCGCGGCGCCCCGCCCCCCTGGGGCCCGACGCTGCGGGGCCTGAGATATCCGGTCGCCTTGATACGCGATTGGCTCGCCGGCGAGTTGAACGTGCGGGCCATGAGCCTCGCCTACACCACGTTGCTGTCGATCGTGCCGCTGATCGCGTTCAGCATCTCGATACTCAAGGGCCTCGGCGCGCACGCGGACCTCGCCGCGATCCTCTACGAATTCTTCCGGCCGATCGGCGGCGCCGCGCCGCAGCTGACCGCGAGCGTCATGCAGTTCGTGAAGAACATGCGCGGCGACGTGCTCGGATCCATCGGCCTCGCGTTCCTGTTCTACACCGCCGTGACGACGATCCAAAAGATCGAATCGAGCTTCAATTTCGTGTGGCGGATCGGCCGTTCACGGAGCCTCGCGCGCCGCTTCGGAGAGTACGTGAGCGCCGCGATCGCGGGTCCGGTGCTGCTCGCCGCGGCGCTCGGGGTTCTTGCCTCGGCGCACGACAGCCCCATCGCGCGCTGGCTGGGCGGGATCATGCCGCTGCACTGGACCTTCTCCGTGCTCGGCAAGCTCCTGCCGTACCTCGTCGTCACGCTCGTGTTCACCGCGATGTACGCGCTCGTTCCCAACACCCGGGTGCAGCCCAGGGCCGCGCTCGTCGGCGGCTTGAGCGCCGGCGTGCTGTGGGCGCTGATCGGCAAGGCCTTCACGGCGTTCATCCTCTACTCATCCCAGCTGATCGCGATCTATACGAGTTTCGCCGTGGTGTTGACGACGCTGATCTGGGTTTACCTCAGCTGGCTCGTGCTGCTGGTCGGCGCCCAACTCGCCTTCTACGTGCAAAATCCGCAATACCTGCGCCACGGCCAGAAGCTGATCGACCTGGCCGGCAGCGCCCGTGAAAGCGCGGCGTTCACGATCATGTTCCTGATCGCGAGGGACCACGCCCGCGGTGCCGGCACCTGGACCGCGAGCCGTCTCGCCGAGGAACTGGATCTTCCTGGCAGCGCGCTCGATCCGGTGCTCGACTGCCTGGAGCGCGCCGGCTTGATGGCCACCGCCGAACAGGGGTGGCTGCTGCCCCGCAGGGACATCCGCGCGATCAAGCTCGCGCAGGTGCTCGATGCGGTCCGGGCCCCCGATCCGGAGACGGGCGATCTCGGCGCGCGCCTGCCGGCCCGCGCCGAGGCGATCGCGCGGGAGTTGGAGGAGTCGCTGCACGCGAGGCTAGGGGACCGCACCCTGAATGACTTGATCGCGGCGCCCTGACGCGTCACGTTCCGGGTCGGACGGACTATTCCCCGGCGATCGTCATCTGGTCGATCAAAATCGACCCCACCCGCACGCCGCCGCGCAGGTCGACGTCATCGCCGACGGCGACGATGCCCTTCAGCATCGCGGACAAATTGCCGGCTATCGTGATTTCGGCGACCGGAAATTGAATGGCGCCGTTTTCCACCCAGAAGCCCGCCGCGCCGCGCGAGTAATCTCCGGTGACGGTATTGACGCCCTGGCCCATCAGTTCGGTCACGTAAAGTCCGGTGCCGAGCGCCGCCAGCATCCCGTCGAAGCCGCCCGGCCGCGTCGGTGTGACGACGAGATTGTGCGCGCCGCCGGCGTTGCCGGTCGACTGCAGGCCCAATTTGCGCGCCGAATAGCTCGACAGGAGATAGCCGTCCAACACCCCGTCCGCGACCAGGGCGCGGTCATGCGTGGCGACGCCCTCGTCGTCGAACGGCGCGCTCGCCATGCCCTTCAGGATGTGCGGCCGCTCGGTGATCGAGAATCCCGGCGGGAACACGCGCTGCCCCGCCGCATTCAGCAGGAATGAAGCCTGACGATATTGGCTCGAGCCGCGAATCGCCGCCGCGAAATGCCCGATCAATCCGCGTGCGATTTCCGGCGCGAACAGCACCGGGGAACGCCGGGTGCCGAGTTTGCGCGGATCGAGCCGCGCGATGGTGCGGCGCGCGCTTTCCCGGCCGACCTCGGCCCCGCTGCTCAAATCCCGCCAATCGCGCGCGGACGTGTACCAGTAGTCGCGCTGCATGTCCTCGCCGGTGCCGGCGAGAACGACGCAACTTAAGGTGTGCGAGGTCGTCGGGTACCCGCCGACGAAGCCGTGCGAATTGCCGTACACATGCAGAGCCTGGTGCGTGCCGAGCGTCGCCCCTTCGGAATTGTTGATCCGAGGGTCGAAGGCGAGCGCGGCCGCCTCGCAATCCTTCGCGATTTCAATGGCGCGGTCGGCCGCCAAATCCCAGGGATGGGAGAGATCCAGGTCCGCAACTCCGGTCGCCATCAGCGCGCGGTCGGCAAGGCCGGCGAAGGGGTCCGCGGCGGTGAATCGCGCGATGCTGCAGGCCTTGGCCACAGTCGCCCGCACCGCGTCGGCCGAAAAATCGGCGGTGCTTGCCGAGCCTTTGCGGCCGCCGCAGTAGACCGTGACTCCGAGGTTGCGATCCCGCTGGTGTTCGAGGGTTTCGACCTCGCCGAGTCGCACGCCCACCGAAAGGCCGGTGTTCTGGCTGACCACCGCCTCCGCCTGTGCCGCGCCGCACGCCGCCGCCTCGGCGAGAGCGAGTTCTATGATCGATTCTAGGCCTTTGGAACTTAAGGCAAACGGCTTGCTGGGCACGACCGCCATCGGGACCTCCATGAGGGTTCTGGGAGTGTACCGACGATTCTACCGGCCCGAGTGATAGCATGGGCGCCATGAACGAAGAAAATACCCACACCCAGGACGATTCCGGCGAACGCTCGCGACCGAGCAAGAGCGCCATGAAACGCGTCGCCGTCTCCCTGCAGGATCTCGGGGTCGAACTGTCCGCGCTGCCGGACATCGAGCTCGGAGGCTTGGACCTGCCCGAAAATCTCGTGACGGCGCTGCGGGAGTTGCGGCGCCTGCCGTCGCACGGCGCGCGCCTGCGCCAGCGCCAGTACATCGGCAAGTTGATGCGGTCGATCGATCCGGACCCCCTGGTGGAGCGTCTGGCGGAGCGCAAGCGCCGGCACGACCGGGATGTGCGCGAGTTCCAGCAGGTCGAGCGCTGGCGCGACCGCCTGCTCGGCGCCGAACCCGGTGCGCTCGAGGAGCTGCTCGCGGCCTATCCGGACTCCGACGGCGCGATGCTGACGCGACTCGTCGAGAAAGCCAGCAAGGAGCGCGACGACCGGCGTTCGCCGGCGGCGGCGCGGGCGCTTTTCGCCTACTTGAAACAATTGCTCGCCTAGGCGTTTGGTACACTCGGCTCATCATGCAAATCTCGGTCGGGATCATCATGGGATCGTCGTCGGACTGGGAGACGATGCAGGGCGCGGCGGACATGCTCGCGTCCCTCGGCATCGGCTACGAGGTGCGCGTCGTGTCGGCACACCGCACCCCTGACCTGCTGTTCGCCTATGCGGAGGGCGCGCGCGCGCGCGGACTCAAGGCCATCATCGCCGGCGCCGGCGGCGCGGCCCATCTGCCCGGCATGACGGCGGCCAAGACCTCGGTACCGGTGCTCGGTGTGCCGGTGCAATCCAAAGCCCTGAACGGACTCGACTCGCTGTTGTCCATCGTGCAGATGCCCGGTGGCGTGCCGGTCGCGACCTTCGCGATCGGCGCGGCGGGCGCGAAGAACGCGGCCCTGTTCGCCGCGGCGATCATCGCCAACGAATCGACCGAAGTGCGCGCGGCCCTCGATGCGTTTCGCAGCGATCAAACCGCCGCGGTGCTGTCCAAACCCGACCCACGGCTGCCTTGAGCGCGCGCAGTTTCACGCGCGTCGGCATCGTCGGCGCCGGACAGCTGGGCAGGATGATGGCGCTCGCCGGCATACCGCTCGGCCTGCGGTGCGTGTTCCTCGACCGGGGCGCCGACTCGCCCGGCGCCGCGGTCGCGCCGATACTCCTCGGCGAACTGGAGGATGCGCGGCTGCTGCGCGACCTCGCGTCGCAGAGCGACGTGCTCACCTTCGATTGGGAGAACATATCCGCCGGGGCGCTCGCCCCGCTCGCGAAACGGGTCGTCATCCGGCCGCCCCCCGCCGCACTCGAGCATTCCCAGGACCGGCTGCACGAAAAGACCCTGTTCAGCCGCTTGAAGATCCCGGTGACCCCGCACGCGGCGGTCGACAGCCGCGCCGATCTCGATCGGGCCGTGCGCAAGCTCGGCCTGCCGGGCGTGCTGAAAACGCGGCGCCTGGGATACGACGGCAAAGGACAGGTCGTGCTGCGCGACGCGGCGCAGCTCGAATCGGCCGGCGCGCTGGTCGGCGTCGGCGGCTTGATCTACGAGAAATTCCAGGACTTCCGCCTCGAGGTGTCCATCGTCGGCGCGCGCGCGCCGGACGGACGCTGCGCGCTCTATCCCCTGTCGGCGAACACGCACTCGGGTGGCGTTTTACGCTACGGCATAGCGCCCTTCCACAACGCGGGCCTGGAGCGGCGCGCCGCGGTTTATTTCAAGCGCGTGGCCGCCGCGCTCGATTATGTCGGCGTCCTCGCGATCGAGTTCTTCGTCGTCGGCGGAAAATTAATGGCGAATGAAATGGCGCCGCGGGTCCACAATTCCGGGCACTGGACGATCGAAGGCT
>JAJYAR010000073.1 GCA_021779435.1 bacterium | reverse complement strand
AAGCGGCCGAACCTGCGAGTCGGCTCTTCGTTCACTCCGTGGCCCTCCGTATCAACAGATACCTTCCGAATGTCTTCCGAGCTTCACTTCCGAACCCTCACCGAACTCGCGGCGGCGCTTGCGTCGAAACAGCTTTCGTCGACGGAGCTGACCAAGGCCGTCATCGCCCGCACGAAGGCGGTGGAGCCGCGCGTCCACGCATTCAACTCGTTCGACGAGGCCGACGCGCTGGCGCAGGCGACCGCCTCCGATGCGCGTCGGGCGGCGGGGCAGGCGAGCGGGCTGCTGGACGGAGTTCCCCTTGGGCTGAAGGATGTCATCGCCGTCGAAGGGCAGCCACTGACGGCCTCGAGCAGGATGCTCGCGAACTTTGTCTCGCCGTACGACGCAACGGTGACGACGCGGCTGAAGCAGCGTGGCGCGGTGTTGTGGGGACGGCTCAATTGCGACGAGTTCGCGATGGGCTCGTCGACGGAAAACTCGGCGTTTGGCCCGACCAGCAACCCCTGGGACGTTTCACGCGTGCCCGGCGGTTCATCGGGCGGCAGCGGTGCGGCGGTCGCGGCGGGCGAGGCGATTGCGACGCTCGGCTCGGACACGGGCGGCTCGATCCGTCAGCCGGCGGCGCTGTGCGGTGTCGTGGGCCTGAAGCCGACCTACGGGTTGGTGTCACGGTACGGTCTCATCGCCTATGCGTCGTCGCTCGACCAGATCGGGCCGTTTGCGCGGACAGTCGAGGATGCGGCGATCGTGCTCGGTGCGATTGCGGGTCACGACGAGCGCGACTCGACCTCGTTCAAGACGGACATCCCGGACTATCACGAGGAGCTTTCGAAGCGTCGCGGACCGTGGAAGCTTGGCATCCCGAAGGAGTATTTCGGCGAGGGACTCGACCCGGAGATCGCGGCGTCGGTCGAGCAGGCGATCGCGTTCTACAAATCGCAGGGCTGCGAGGTGCGCGAAGTCTCGCTGCCGAACACGCGTTACTGCCTCGACACGTACTACATCATCGCGACGGCGGAGGCCTCGTCGAATCTCGCGCGCTACGATGGCATTCGGTACGGGCACCGTTCGGCGGCGTTCAAGGATGGTGTCGACCTGTACTTCCAGTCGCGTGCCGAAGGCTTCGGCGCCGAGGTGAAGCGCCGGATCATCCTCGGCACGTACGTGCTCTCGAGCGGCTACTATGATGCCTACTACCTGCGGGCGCAGAAGGTCCGGACGCTGATCCGGCAGGACTTCCTGAACGCGTACAAGGATGTCGATGCGTTGATCACGCCGACGTCGCCGATCCCGGCGTTCAAGATCGGCGAGAAGAGCGATCCGCTGGCGATGTACCTGTGCGACATCTACACCATCGGGGTGAACCTTGCCGGGCTGCCGGGAATCAGCGTGCCATGTGGCTTCACGAAGGCGGGATTACCGGTTGGTTTGCAGTTGATCGGCCAGCCCTTCCAGGAAGCCAATCTCCTCGCCATCGCCCATGCCTACGACCGCGTCCACGCCTGGGGCAAGAAGCACCCGGCGCTGTGATGTTTTCGGACTGAGACACAGAGGACACGGAGCTCTGACACAGAGGACACGGAGGCCCCACATGGAATCTGACATCAATCGGATCACTGAGCAGGTGATCGGCGCGGCGATCGATGTCCATCGAGAGCTGGGACCTGGCTTGCTCGAGTCCGCGTATCAGCGGGCGTTGGCTCATGAATTGCGCTGTCGAAAGATCCCGTTTGAGGAGCAGAAACTGTGTCCGGTTCGCTACAAGGACTTGGTGATAGAAGATGCTTACCGGCTGGACTTCCTTGTGAGCGGGATGGTGGTGGTTGAACTGAAGGTGGTCGACGAGTTGATGCCTGTCCACGAAGCGCAACTCCTGACATACCTCCGTTTCACTTCCTGCCATGTCGGTCTGCTGATGAACTTTCGTTCTTCAATCCTCGTAAAGAACGGCCTGAAGCGTCTGGCTCTGTGATCTCTGTGTCCGAGCTCCGTGATCTCTGTGTCTCAATTGTCTTCATCCATGCCCTACGAAGCTGTCATCGGTCTTGAGGTCCATGTGCAGGTCAAGACGCGGTCGAAGATGTTCACCCGCGTTGCAGCCGGGTACGGCCATGAGCCGAACACGCTGACCAACCCCGTCGTCCTTGCGCTGCCCGGCACGCTGCCGGTCATGAACAAGTCCGCGCTCGATGCCATCATCAAGGCCGGGCTGCTCCTGGGCTGCGACATCGCGCCGGTATGCAAATGGGACCGGAAGAACTATTTCTACCCGGACTCCCCGAAGAACTACCAGATTTCGCAGTACGACCAGCCCATCTGCCTGCACGGCTTCGTCGAGATCGAGCTGCCCGGCTCCGCGCGCAACGTCATGGGCGAGCACATGCGGATCCCGCTCACCCGCATCCACCTCGAGGAGGATGTCGGCAAGTTGAACCATTTCGCGACCGACTCGCTCGTCGACTACAACCGTGCGGGAACGCCGCTGATGGAGATAGTCTCGGAGCCGGCGATCCATTCCGCCGACGAGGCGTACGCGTATCTGCAGTCGCTCCGTGCGACGATGATCTATGGCGGCATCTCGGACTGCGACATGGAGAAGGGGCAGATGCGTTGCGACGCCAACATCTCGATCCGCCCGGTCGGTGAGACGAAGCTCGGCACCAAGGTCGAGTTGAAGAACCTGAACTCGATCTCGTTCGTGCGGGACGGCATCGAACATGAGATCAAGCGCCAGATCGGCGTGATCGAGCGCGGTGGCACGATTGTGCAGGAAACGCGCGACTATGACGGCATGTCCGGCACGTCGCAGTCGCTGCGCACGAAAGAGGAGGCGCACGACTACCGCTACTTCCCGGATCCGGATCTGATGCCCGTCGTCGTGGACGACGCCTGGAAGAATCGGATCAAGGCCGAGTGTCCCGAACTCCCCTTCGACAAGCAGCGCCGGTTCGTGGCCGAGTACCAGCTTCCGTACACCCTCACGTCGGTCCTCGTGTGGGATCACGCGCTCGCCGACTTCTTTGAGGAAACGGCAAAGCTGACCGGGAGCGGCAAGGCGCAGGCGGTCGGCAACTGGATCGTGAACGACCTGCTCCGTGAGCTCGGCAACGCGAAGCTGGCGCTGGCGGACTCGAAGGTGCGTCCGGCGCACATCGCAGCGCTGGTGAAGCTCCTCGATGCCGGGACGGTGCTGACGAACGCCGCGAAGGAGATCTTTGTCGAGATGGCCGCGACCGGCGAGATGCCGGAGGCAATTGCTGAGCGTCGCGGGTTGAAGGCGGCGCCGACCGATTCCGGCGAATTGGAGAAGTGGTGCCGCGACTCGATTGCCGCCAACGCGAAGGCGCTCGCCGAGTTCAAGGCCGGCAAGGACAGCGCGATCAACGCCTTCAAGGGCCCCGTCATGAAGGCGGCGAAGGGCAAGGCGAACCCAAAGCTGGTCGACGAGACGCTGCGAAAGCTCCTTGCGGCGCTGTGAGTGTCTGGGCACCCCGCCCCCACGACCGCACGGGTTCGAGGTAGCCGGCATCAGGGTGGCCTGGGTTTGTCCGTAGGGTGTGCCGCGACCCACCGGTCCCTCCAACCGGGCGCGTTCGGGACGCGCTCCACCTCGGGGGAACGTTTCCGGGCGGGGTTCGTCCGGCAGTGGGCACTTGATTCCGGTGACGGAATTCGGTGCTGTTGACACGAATTGCATGGGCCGCTCGTCGGCACTGCTGCGCGATAACCCTCCACCTCAAGGACATGTCATGAGAAGCCCCCGCTCTTCGTTTTCCCCCATCCACCGGGTTTGCATGCTTGCAGGCCTCGCGATCGCGCCGCTGGTGCCTGTGTATGGCGCGGGGTTCGTGCCGACCGAGCCTGCGAATTCGCCGATGGGAACCGCGATCGGCGCGAAGCCCGGCCGGGTGGCGTGGGCGTTTGACCCGAAGGCGACGACCTGGGATGGAAACACGACGAGCACCACCGGCTGGTGGAGTGACAGCAACACCCACCCCGAGGTGGTCGCGAAAATGCTGGCCGACGTGATTCACTCGGTTGGCGGCGCTGACGACAGCCGGACCGCGTGGGAGGCCATGTTCCGCGATTTGAACCAGCGTCGCGGCAAGGGCGCTGTCGGCTACAAGGCCGGCCAGAAGATCGCGATCAAGCTCAACCTCAATCAGTGCCGCGACCACGGGAACAACGGCAAGGCATCCTACATCACGCCGCAGCTGGTGCAGGCTCTCCTTGCGGAACTCGTGCACAATGTCGGGGCGGCGCCGAAGGACGTCACTTTCTACGACGCGTGCCGCCGCGTTCCCTCCACCATCTTCGATCCCTGCACGAAAGAGCATCCCGGTGTCCATTTCGTGGATTCCGTCGGCGGTGACGGACGCGAAAAGGCGGTGCCGGACAAGACCCGGCCGCTCTATCTCGGAACGGCGGCGGAGCCGTTGTACTTCCCCACCTGCGTGACGGAGGCGGACTATGAGATCAATGTCGCCGGATTGAAGGGGCACACGATGGCGGGCATGACCGTGTGTGCGAAGAATCATCTTGGCACCGTCTTCTATCCGAATGGCACCGCGGCGGCCCGGGAGTTGCACCAATATATCGCCGTCACGGGAGGCCGTGCCGGAGCTCAGGCCCAGGGCGAGTACAACGGACTCGTTGACCTCAACGGCCATCAGGAGATCGGCGGCAAGACGGTTCTCTATCTCGTCGATGCGCTGTATGCGTCGCAGCACAACGAATACCGGCTCGACAACTCGACCCGCTGGCAGAGTGCTCCCTTCAACGGCAATTGGACGGCAAGCCTTCTCGCCTCGCAGGACGAGCTCGCCGTCGATTCCGTAGCCCTCGATTTTCTCCGCAACGAGCCGACGCTTGATGGAATCGTGAAGGGTGCCGTCGACAACTACATGCACGAAGCCGCGCTCGCGGGCACCGATTCGGCGAAGAGGAAATACGATCCGGAGCGCGACGGCACACCCTTGAAGAGCCTCGGGGTGCACGAGCACTGGAACAACCCCGAGCAGAAGCAGTACAGCCGCAACCTCGGCAAGTCGTCCGGGATCGAGTTGGTGCAGATCAAGGCGTGACCGGTTGCGCGGTGAGAGGGCACCCCGTCCCACATGAAGGTGGAGCGCGCTGTCCCTAGCGCGCTTGGCTTGTGGTAGGGCGGGACCGCTGGGCCCGCCGCGACCGGGCCCGGGGGGGCGGGCGACCCCGGCTACAACAGGAAGAACCCGGGCCTGCGGGGACAATGGCACCTCAATCGTCTGTGTCCCTGTTCATCTCGGCGATTCGCGGTGCCCGGCGGCCTTTGAGCAGCCCGTCTTCCACGCGACTGTAGGGAAGCTCCCGACCCTCCCTCGCGGCTCGGAGGAGAAGCGCGCCGCGGCTCATGTCCCCGCGTCCCACGAAATCGGCGGGGAACACCAGCCTCTCGCCGAAGCACTCGAGAAGGACATCGCGATACTTTGCAGTTGCGATGCTTCCCAGGAGCACCGCAACGCCGGTTTTCCCGAGTTGCCTGGCCAGTGCCGCGGCGTCATGGGCGAGCGGGCCACGATACCGCTCGTCGCTTTCGTGGATGTCCACTGCGCCGTAGGCTCGCAGCGAGGCCGGCGTCGTCGGCGCATCCGGCTCGGCGAGTCCGGCATTGGTTGTGATCACGCGGATGAGGTCGGCCTCGCCGGCAAAGCGTCGCGCGTAGGTGATCTTGCCTCGGAAGTACAGGCCGCTTGCGAACGTGAAGACCTCGGCTAGGGGCAAACCACGCGAGTGGAATTGCCGGGCGAGCGCGAATGACGCGTTCGGGTTGAGCAGGAATCCGGCGCGAGCGCCGTCAACCCTTGCGGGCGAGAGAAGAAAAACCTTCCGCACGCCCTGAACCGACCAGCGGCCGGGCCGAAGGCTCCGGCCGAAACAAAGTCGTCAGCGGACGCCGGCGGGCTGCTCGGAGGACGGGGCGAGGGCAGGGATTGCGACAGGAGCCGTGTCTGGGGCGACCGCGAAGAATTCGACGATGTGCGTGAGGTCTTCGTACCCGCGGGCCCTGAGCTTCTCCTGGATCAGTTCGATCGAGCGACGCAGTTCCTGGGTGGTCTCGGCGTCGAGTTCCTCGACCCGGTTGGTGCGCTTGCAGACAACGTGGTAACGGGTGGCCCGCCCGACGTTGAGTTCGTACATTGCGGTGCCGTTGTGGAAAAACGCCCGACGCACGACTCCGATCTCCTCGAAAGCGGAAACGCAGCGGTAGACGGTGACCAGATCGCAGTTCTCAGAACCAACGTCGCCGTGCAGTTGTTCGATGCTCGTGGGCTGGGTGCGATTGCTCAGCGCGGTGAGGATCGCCAGCCGCGGCTGGGTGATCCGAAGACCCGCGGACTTGAGCTTTGCGGCCGCAAGTTCCACGGCAGAAGCCTGTTTCGCTGCCGGAGGACGTGTTGTCACGACGACGGGGGAATTGATCTGGGACGTCGCTATCATTTTTTAAACTACTTTGACGCCGCATAGGGAAAATTCCAGATAATACTCTCTCCCAAGCACACGCGGCGAAGGGGCTTGCCTCCCTGGCCGGGTCGGGGGTTGCCTGCCGTCGGCACGTGTGCCAAGCTCGCGTCATCGGCCCATGCAAAACCCGGATTTTCCCGAGATCGTCGCCCAAATCTGCAAGGAAGACACGCGGTACGACCGCAAGTCGTACGATTTTGTCCGCCTGGGGCTCGAGCACACGGTCAAGGAGTTGCGCAAACGCGATGCATCGCGGGCCGAGCGGTCCCGCCACGTTTCCGGGCCGGAGCTTCTGGACGGCTTGCGCGCGTATGCCTTGGAGCAGTTCGGCCCGCTCGCGAAGACGGTTCTGAACGAGTGGGGCATCCAGACCTCTGCTGACTTCGGGGAGATCGTCTTCAATTTGATCGAGTACAACGTGTTCTCGAAGACCGAGAGCGATCGCAGGGAGGATTTTGCGGACGTGTTTGATTTCGACGATGCGTTCGTGAAGCCGTTTCAGCCCGCGAAGCAGCGCTCGCGTGGTGCCACTTCGGCCGAGGCGGCGGCGTAAAGGGCAGTTTTTGAACGGAAGGTAACGAAGGCCGCGAAGACCGGGGGCCTGGTGCTCCTTCACCACGCTCGTTGACGGGCCTCAGAGTTGGGCCCGATTCGACAGCATGCGGGGCTTGGGTAGTTTCAGGTCGACTGGGCCAGCCAAGCAGGCCCTAGATCAAATCTATCATGGCGAAGAAAAACGCTGCTGGTGGGGACTTTGAGTTGCTCGAGCGCTTCTGGCGCGAGCCGGTTGACCGAGTCATTTTGCCGAATGGACTGACCCTGCTGGTCAAGCGTGATGCCTCCGCGGCGCTGGCTTCCGTGCAGGTCTGGGTCAAGACCGGTAGCATCCACGAAGGCGCCGAACTCGGCGCCGGGTTGTCCCATTACCTCGAGCACATGCTGTTCAAGGGAACGGAAAGGCGCGCGGGTCGCGAAATCAGCGCCACGGTCCAGGCGAACGGCGGGTACATCAACGCGTACACGACCTTCGATCGCACGGTCTATTACATCGATCTGCCGAGCGAGAACGTGGAGGTGGCGGTGGATCTCCTTGCCGATGCGGTGCTGCACTCGACGCTTCCGGCTGACGAGGTCGCGAAGGAGAAGGACGTCATACTTCGGGAGATCGCGATGACGAAGGACGATCCGGACAACCGGCTTTGGGATTCCCTCTTCGCGACGGCGTTTCGTGAGCATCCCTACCGTCAGCCGGTCATCGGCCATCGCGATGTGTTCACGTCGATCACGCGCGAACAACTCGTCGACTACTACCGGCGACGCTACGTGCCGAACAATCTGGTCGTTGTCATCGTGGGCGACGTGGACCCGGCAGAGGTACGCGGGATGATCGAGAAGCACTTCGGGACCACGCCCCGTGCAGCGCTTGCGCCGGTGTTGGTGCCGGAGGAGCCCCTGCAACTTGCCCCGCGCATGGAACATCGGTTCGAGGACGTGGAGATCACGCGTTCGTTTCTCGCGTGGCCGATCCCCGGTCTGGCGCACGAGGACGCACCGGCGCTGGAACTCCTCGCGATGGTGCTGGGGCACGGTGATAGTTCGCTTCTGTGGGCGGAGGTTCGCGAGAAGGCGGGACTGGTTCACACGATCGACGCGTCCAGCTGGAATCCGGGAACGAACGGTCTCTTCTGCGTCACTTTCACGTGCGACGCCGACAAGCGCGAGGAGGCAACTCTCGCGATCCAGCGGGTGCTGACACGCGTGATGTCGCGCGGCATTGCTCCCGCGCAGCTCCGGAAGGCGCTGCGACAACTGATCGTGGGTGAGATCAATGCCCGCAAGACGATGAGCGGCCAGGCCGCCCAGCTGGGTGCGGCGGAGGTTATCGTCGGAGACCTGGATCATACACGGACCTATTTCGCCCAACTGCGCCGGCTGCATGCCGCCGATGTGAGTCGAATCTGCGCCAAGTACCTGGTTCCGGAGCGCCTCACGTCGGTCTCACTCAATCCCGTTGCATCTGCCGCCCCGGCGGGAGCAACGGCGGCCAGGCACTCGGCCTCGGGGGAATTCTCCGAAGTCGTGCTGCCAAACGGTGCGCGAATCCTTCTCCAGCCCGACGACAGGCTGCCGAACCTCCATCTGCGGTTGCTGATGCAGGGCGGGCCGCTCTGGGAGCCGGCGGAAAAGCGCGGGGCAACGGCGCTGTTGACGACGATGCTGACGAAGGACACGGCACGCCGGAGCGCGGCGGAGGTGGCCAGGTTCATCGAGGAGGCGGGCGGCGCATTTTATCCGTTTTCCGGCAACAACAGCCTCGGGCTCGCGGTTGAGGTGCTGCCGACCGACGCTGATCGCGCGCTCTCGGTTCTGTCGGAGGCGGTCCTTGCTCCTGCCTTCCGCAAGGACACCTTTGAAACCGAGCGGGATGCGCAGGTCGCATCGCTCCAGCAGGACGAGGACGATGTCGTGACGGTTGCCAGGAAGCGTTTGCGGCAGCGTTTCTTCGGTTCGCACCCGCTCGCTTACGATCCCCACGGAAACATTGCCGGGGTGAAGGCGTTGAAGC
>JAJYAR010000072.1 GCA_021779435.1 bacterium | reverse complement strand
CGAGGCCGGTGCCGGGGTCGGAGACGCGACCGGCGGAAGGACGACCGGTGCAGGCGGTGCCGACTTTAGTGACGGTGACGGTCTCGATCCCGTGTCCCGGACTTTCGATATCGAGGCGGATCCTGTCACCGACCGAAATGTTGGCGACGGCGGAAACCTTGATGTTCGTGTCGCCGGCTTTGGCGTCGGCTGCGAGCCAGGCCTGCGTTCCCTGCTTGCCGACGGCGGTGACGGTGACGACCTCGTAGCTCTCGGTTCCGCGGCCGACGGCGGGGTAGGTGGCGCCGAAGCCGATGCCCATCTTCTGGCCGACCTCGAAGCCGGCGATGCTCGTGACCGGCACATTGGTCGAGCCGGCGGGGATCGTGATGACGGGGCCCTCGGGAAGAGGCTGCCACAGCGTCGTGCTTGGGCTGGCGGCCGTGCCGAGCGTCGCGATCTTGCGTGTTTCGATGCCGGAGCCGGTGTCGATCTCGACGGTGTCGCCGACGTTCATGCCGGTGGTGCTGCGAACGTGAATGACCGCGTCTCCCTTGCGGGCGGGCACGGAGAGCCCGGAGTTCGAGAGCGCGAGGAGATAGAAGCCCTTGGGCGCGAGCTTCGTGCCGGCGGGGATCCTGATCGTGGAAAACACCGGCAGCATCGTCGGGTGCTCGGTCAGCGTCCAATTGGAGAGATCGATGGAGGAGTCGCCGGCATTGAACAACTCGATGAACGAGTTCGTCGGGTTGGCGGGGCTGGCGGTGCCGATCGCGAATTCGTTGATCTTGATCGGGTTCACGTTGCGCACCTTCTCGACGGTGAACTCGGACTGTTTCTGCCCGAGTGAGTTGGTCCACGCTGCGTTGCCGACAAGATCGCCGTTGAACGTGGCCGGGCCGGCCGTGACCTTGAAGGTGGCACTTGCCGTGGCGCCCGGCGCGATGGGACCGGTGAAGGATTTCGAAGCGCCCGAGGCGCCGCTGACGACTGACTTCCAGCCCTTCGGCGCGGTGATGCTCAACGCGAGACCGGTGACGGGAGCTCCCGTCGTGTTTGTGAACGTGACGGTGGTGTCCTGCGAGGAACCCGGCGAGAAGGTCTGGAGTCCGGGCGGGGTGGCCGTGGCCGAGGCGGGAGTGAGGCTCAGGCGTTGGACGTCGTACCGGGCTGCGACGACGTTGGCCTGGATCTGCTGGTTCACCTCCTTGGTGGGAAACGTGTTCGCGGCGGTCATGGCGCCCTCGTAGAACGTGCCCTGGGACGAGTTGCTGTTGTCGCCACCGTTGCCGAGCAGAATGGCGCCCTGCTTGCGCATCGGGTCGTAGCTGCTGCGGTCATTGATGATGCGGCCGCCGTCGTACATGACGTTCAGCGCGCCGGTCTGGGCGTCGCCGCCCATGCTGCGCCAGTGGTGCGGCTCGCCGTCGGCGGTGGCGGTGACGAACCGCCAGGTGATGGTCGGCAGGTTGGCGCAGAACTTGTCGGTGGGAGACGGATTCACGCAGCCGACGAGATTGTTTTCCTGGTCGGTCATGACCCACGGACCGGCGCCGCTGCCGCGATACCAGCCGGTGGAGTTGCCGTAGTAGGTGGTTTCCATCGTGCCGTCGCCATCGTCGCGGCTGTCCGTCTCGGCGTTGCCGTAATCGAAGCAGCAGCCGTCGTTGTAGTGGTGGCCGCTGATGACCCAGTACTGGCCCTCGGCCTGATCGTCGACAGCGGTGCCCTTGGCGTCGTTCAGACGCAGGCCCATGCCGGGGGCAATGAACACGCCATAGACCTTGTGACCCATGACAGTGACGGGGGCCATGTCGGCGATGGGGAGGTTGTTGAATCCGCCAAGCGCCGGGCCGCTGAATGCGCCGCGCGGAGGCTGGACGAGGTGGTTGCCCTTGCCGGACTGGTCATAGAGGACGGTTATCCAGCAGGTGGTGTTGGCGCAGAACGCGTCCTGTGCGGCGGCGTCGGCGTAACCTCCGCCATCGGCTGCGGACGGCTGGACCACGCCGATATCGAGCGTCTTGCCGTCGGACTGGCGCATGACCTGGTAAAGCGGGCCGTTGTAGGAGGCGGACAGCGCGCGCGTGGAGCTGTGAGCGGCGACGCAGGGAAGCCCCGCGGCAGTGTAGATATCGCAAGGACCCTGCGGTCGGGGTGGTGTGTTCCGGCCTGACGCCTGGGCGGCAATCAGCAGTGTGGCAACTGGCACCGTGAGCGCCAAGACGAGCAATGTCACGAGACCGCGTTTCGTTTTCATGATTCCTGTTCTTCGGTTTGAGGTGTTCGTCAGGGGGCGTGCTTCGAGGAGTCGGACGCACCGAACGAACAGTGCCGCCGAGGGGGTGGGCACTGCCCCCACGCTGTCCCGGAGGGAGGCGCTCACAAGGTTCGAAACGCCCGAAGATCCGTTACCGTCACGCTCCTACTCGCGTATCGACGGCCAATTTGGCGGCAGACGCCCCCCGGCGGGAATCCTGGGCGTGAATGCCGTCACAACCGGCATTTGGAGAACATCGGGAAACACCGGTCCTCCCGTTGCCACCGGAGCGATCCCTGAAAAATCAAAAACCGCTAATCGGCTTGGATTAGCGGTTTACGGCGGATGGTGGACCCTACTGGACTCGAACCAGTGACCTTTTCCATGTCAAGGAAACGCTCTAACCAACTGAGCTAAGGGTCCGACAAAATCGAGTCGGGAACTAAGCACGAGCGGGGCAGGGCTCCGCAAGAAAAATCTTCGGAAAGACTGCCCACGCCCGGGGCCCCCGCAGCTGTCGCGAATCCGAGGTTACGGGACGACGTGACTCGCCGCCGGCGGCAGCGATTTGAGCCGGATGTTGCGATACGCGACCTTCATCGGCGGACCAACGTGCACCTGGACTCCGATGAGACCGTCTGCGCGGCGATGTGCGGCGTCGTCGTCGACGACGATGCTCATCACGTGCCCGTTGAGGAGGTGGATCAGCGTGTTCCCGCGGGCGATGATGTGGAGCTCGTTCCAGTCTTCCTCGTGGATGAACCGCGCCAGCTCGGGTTCCTCGCCAATGGTGCCGATGACGATGGGTTTGCCGTCCTCTGCGACGCGCGCCACCTGTCCGCGACGCGCGAGAAAAGTGCGTCCGCGTTCCTCGTAGTTTTGTCCGGTGTAACGGACGCCCGATTTGTTGCGCCGGGCGCCGTCAATGTCGGCCTGGTATCCTGCGAGCGACCACTTTGCGTCGTCCAATGCGATGCTCCGATAGTTCACACCGCTGTTTCCCTCCGCGCTGATCCGGTACTCGAGCTTGAGCTCGAAATCGCCGGGCGTTCCGCCCCGCCAGATGATGAAGGTGTTCCGCTTGATGACCGTGGCCGCGGTGATTTCGCCGACAAGGTTGCCGTCCTCGACTCGCCAGTAGAGCGGATCGCCGTCCCAGCCGGTCAGCGTCTTGCCGTCGAAGATCGGGACAAACCCGGCGTCGGGATTGGCGGCAGGAGAGGGCGCGGGCGCGGGAGCCGGTTGCTGGCCGTGTGCGACGGCGGCGAGAGCGCAAACGAATGCGAGCAGAAGTCGTTTCACGTCGTGAACAAGACGCCGGGCCTGCGGAGATGCAATCCGTCCCAGCGAGGATGGGGTCGAGCTGCCCCGCTAGGAGCGAATTCGTTCATTTGCGACTCCGCCTGCGCCACCGGCGCAGGCTCAATGCATCGCAGATGAATCTGCTCCTACAGGGCGCGACGAACGTGGCTACGAAGATCCGATCACTCCATTGCCGCGGCCAACTCCTCCTCCTGTTCCGCCGTATCGGCCTTGTGGTTGGGCCGCCGCATGAACAGCACGAGCGGCAGTGCTGCCACGACCACGAACAGCATGACCTTGAAGTCAGCGAGGTAGGCAAGAAGCCCGGCCTGCTGGCTGACGAGCTGGTCGAGCAGGGCGCGGCCGGTGGTCGAGTTCACATCGAGCGTTGCGGGCAATTGCTGCATCGGCAGCCGATACGGATTGATGAACTCCGAGAGCGCCGCGTGGGACTGCTTCGAGTATTGGCCAAGAAGGTAGATCACGACGGAGATGCCGATGCTGGAGCCAAGATTCCGGGACAGGCTGTACAGCGCGGTGCCGGCGGTCCGGAGATCTCCCGGCAGTGTGGCAAACGTCATCGTGCTGAGCGGCACGAACAGGAACCCGAGGCCAAGCCCCTGCACCACGCCGCTGACGATCAGCATCCGCGGTGTCACATCGAGCGAGAACTGGCTCATCTGCCAGAGGGCAAGGCCGGTGAGTGCGAGCCCGGCGGCCACGAGCCATCGCGGATCCACGCGCGCAACGAGGCGCCCGACGATGATCATTGCCACCATCGTGCCAACGCCACGCGGGGCAAGGAGCATGCCGGCCTTCATCACCGGATACTGCAGCATCGTCTGCAGGAACGGCGTCAACAGTGCGAGCGTGGCCAGCAGGATGACGCCGACGACGAAGATGAAGACCATTCCCGTGACGAAGTTCCGGTCACGAAAGAGCCGGAGGTCGAGGAATGGTTTTGGCGAGGTGAGCGTGTGCGTGATGAACAGATACGCGCCGAGGATCGAGAGCGCGGCCTCCGTGACGATCTCCGGTGAGTCGAACCATTCGAGCTGTTCGCCGCGGTCGAGCATCATCTGGAGGGACCCGATCGCCAGGGCCAGCGTCAGGAAGCCGAACCAGTCGAAGTCGAGCCCGCGCTGCGGCTTCGCCCCATGCAGGTAGGCGGACAGGCCGAGGAACGTGAGGATGCCGACAGGCAGGTTGATGTAGAACACCCAGCGCCAGGTGTAGGTTTCCGTCAGCCAGCCTCCGAGTGTCGGACCGAGGATCGGGCCGACCATGACGCCGACGCCCCAGAGCGCCATGGCGGAGCCGTGTTTTTCACGCGGATACTCGTCGAGGAGGACGGCCTGGGAAAGCGGCACGAGCGTGGCTCCGAAAACACCCTGCAGGAGCCGGTAGAACACCATCTGACCGAGAGACATGGCGACGCCGCACAGGACGGAGGCTCCGGTAAAGCCGACGACCGACACGAGGAACAGGTTCTTGCGGCCCAGTCTCGCCGACAGCCAGCCGGTGGCCGGCATCATGATGGCGGCCGAGACGATGTAGGACGTGAGAACCAGGTTGATCTGGTCCTGCGACGCCGAGAGGCTGCTCTGCATGTAGGGCAGCGCGACGTTGGCGATCGTCGTGTCGAGCGCCTGCATGATCGTGGCGAGCATCACGCAAACCGTGACCGCGCCACGATGCGAAGGTGCGTGCGTAAGGACTGCGGCAGCAGTGGGTTTCAAGGTCCGTTTGAGGCAGCGGCGTGGCACGCCTCTGGTCAGAAGTTCAACGTTGGATGTTCGGCGTTCGATGTTGGACGTTCGTGGTGCGGCTGCGCCGCGCCACGTCAGCCCTGGTGGGAAACGCCGAGCATCTGAGCGAGATCGTGCAGCGAACGCTCGTGTCCCGTGTCGATGTCGACCTCGGCGCTCATGCCGGCGCGCAGCGGGTGTTCCGGATCGTTGGTGTCGATGCGCACGCGGACGGGGATTCGCTGCACGGTCTTGACCCAGTTGCCCGAGGCGTTCTGGGCGGGGATGAGGGCGAACTCGGCGCCGGTGGCGGGTCCGACCTCGGCGACGCGGCCGGACCAGGTCGCGTGCGGATAGGTGTCGATCCGAATTTGGACCGAGTCGCCGGACTTGAGAAACGTCAGCTCGGTTTCCTTGAGATTGGCCTCGATCCAGACGTGGTCGGTCGCGACGAGCGTGAAGGCGGCCTGCGCGGGCTGAAGGTATTTGCCGACAGGAATATTGGAGATGTTTGCGACGATCCCGGCGATCGGCGCGGTGATGACGGTGTGGCGGAGGTCGCGTTCGGCTTTTTCGAGCTGGGACTGGGCGGCGACGACACGCGGGTTCTGTTCGTCGGGCTTGTCGGCGCCGCCGAGCGCCGTGAGCGTCGTTGCGGCGTCCTGCTGGAGCACGGCGATCCGGGAGTTGGCGGCATCGACGGCGTGACGCGCCCGGTCGAGTTCGGACGCGGGGGCGACGTTGGTGGCGCTCAGCTCCTCCTGACGCTTGAGTTCGCGGGCCGCGAAGGCCGCCTGCTCACGAGCCTCGTCGATCGCCGCGAGCTTCTGGCGGTAGCTCCCGTGGAGCGTGGCGAGTTCGAGCCGGACTGAGTTGAGATTCGCGCGCGCCTGGTCGACGGCGATGCGGTACGGCTCGTCATCGAGCTTGAACAGCAGCTGGCCCGGAGTGACGTGCTGGAAATCGCGGACTGCGATTTCGCGGACGGCACCGGCGACCTCGGTGGTCACGGAGAGCTTGTCGGCGTGACGTAGGCGTTGTCGCTTGTGACGACACGGCCGCCCCGGAGGTAAACGAAGAGTCCGGCCGCGATGAGGACGACCGGCCCGGCAAGGAGCAGGATGCGGCGGCGCCAACGGCGCGCCGGCGAAAGGCTCGAAGAGGGGGTGTCAGAATTCGTGGACATGAAAAAAGTATGGAATGGTTCGGCAGGTCCGGAGCACGATGTCAGGTTGCGCCCGGCTGCCCGGGTGCGGCGCCCCGCAGGAGGAGATCGACGGCCGCTTCGCGGTAGGATTCGGCGGTGTAGCTGATGCTGACGCCCGGAGCGTCACGGCGGAGGACTCCGGTGAAGAGAGTGGCGGCAAGCAGATCGGCGAGCATCTCGGCGCTGAGGCTGTTGCGCAGCAGGCCGGCCTCCTGTGCGGCTCCGATCCGCGTCAGCAGGTCTGCCTTGACGCCTCGGAAGACGCCGTGGAACACGCACGAAGCCTGATCGCGGTGGCGGTGTTGGATCTCGCCGATCATGGTCCGGACGAGCGGCAGGTTGATGCTCAAAACACGCCAGTAGCGCTCCGCGTGCGCGAGCAGGTCGGCGCGCAGATCAGACGTGACGGGCGGCGGCGGATCGGCGGGGGCGGGGGCTTCCGCACCGAAATTCTGGCCCACGACAGCGGCCAGCAGGCCGTCCTTGGTATGAAAATGGCGGAACAGCGTAACTTCGTTCACTCCAGCAGCCTCTGCGATGGCTCGCGTGGTTGCGCCCGCCAGGCCGTGCTCCGCAAAGACCCGCGCAGCCGCGTCGAGCAACCGTTGTCGGGTGCAATCACGCGGAGAGGTGGGTGAGGAGCTGTTTTGCATGCAAGTAGATACTTGCACACATTTCGCCTCGCGCCACCCGCTGCGAGCGAAATTTGGCGCCTCTGCTCGACTATAAGCCGGACTTTGGTGCCTCCGACCGCGCCTGAAGCTGCGGCTGGGACATCGCTCTTGAAACGCCGGCCGGATTCTGTGCCCATAACACCGCCATGCTTCAGACCCTTCGGATCCGAAATCTTGCCCTGCTTGAGGAGGTTTCGCTCGATTTCGAGGCGGGTTTCACGGCCGTGACGGGTGAAACCGGGGCGGGCAAAAGCATCCTTCTCGGCGCATTGAGCCTTCTTGCGGGCGAGCGGGCCGACAAGACCATCATCCGGCAGGGTGCGTCTTCCTGCGAGGTCGAGGCTTCGTTGTTTTTCGCGAATCCGAAGAAGATCGACGCGGTTCTCGCGACCCTCGACCTGCCGCCATCGGAGGAGGGCGTCATCATCCTGAAGCGGAGCTTTCCACGCGACAAGGCGCCCAAGGTTAGCGTCAATGGGAGCCTCTCGACGCTTGCTGCGCTGCAACGACTGGGCGAGCACTGGATCGATTTTCACGGCCCGAGCGAGCCGCGGCGGCTGCTCAAGACGAGCTGCCAGCTGGAGTTGCTCGATCTATACGCCCGGGCGGGCGCAGCGGCCGCCTCGTATGCGACCAGGTATCGGGAATGGCGCGATCTCGTCGCCGAACGGCTTCGCATATCGGAGGAGTCGAAGCTTTCCGCCGACCAGATCGATTTTCTTCGCGCACAACTTGCCAAGGCGGAGGAACTCGAGCTGACGGAGGAAGCCATCGAGACGCTCGAGCGCGATTTTCACCGGATGACGCGTTCGCAGGAGCTCATCGAACTCGCGTCGGGGCTTGCCAACGGCCTCAACGGAGACGACGGGGTGCAGCTCACGATCGGCATGCTGCTGAAGGACGCCCGTCACCTGGAGAGCCTGGACCCGGCCAGCAAGGCGCTCGCGGACCGGCTTTCGTCCGTTGCCGTGGAACTGAACGACCTCGGCGCGGAATTCTCCGCGCTCGGCCAGCAGCTTCAGTTCGACCCCGAGCAGGCGGAGGCGCTCTCCTCGCGCATGAACACCTGGCTCGAGCTGAAGCGGCGGCACGGCGGTGACGTTCGGGCGGTTGCGGCGGCGCGGGACGAGATGCGGCGCCGGCTCGAATTGCAGGGCGACCTCGAGGGCACGCTGGCACGAATCGACAGGCAAATTGCCGAGGCGGAACGCGTTGCCAGGAAGGAGGCGCAGGCGCTGCGGCAGGTTCGTGAAAAGGCGGCCAAGGAATTGGCGAAGGTGGCTGCCAGGAGCATTGCACAGCTTGGGTTCAGGAAGGCGGATTTTCAGGTCAGAGTTGTGCCGCTCACCGAACTTGGTCCGAGTGGCGATTGCGAATGCGAGTTTCTCTTCTCGCCGAACGTCGGCGAACCGGTGCTTCCGCTTCAACGCATCGCATCGAGCGGCGAACTCGCGCGCGTCATGCTCGCGTTGAAGACCGTGCTTGCTGATCTCGACGACGTGCCGCTGCTCGTTTTCGACGAAGTCGACGCCAACGTTGGCGGCGAGATCGGCCGGGTGGTTGGCGAGAAGATGTCCGGCATCGCCCGCAGTCATCAGGTTCTCTGCGTCACCCACCTTCCACAGGTCGCGGCCCAGGCCACGTGTCATCTTCTCGTCGACAAGGACCAGTCCAGGGACCGCGCGGTCGTGACCATTGCGCCGATACAGGCGAGCCGGAAGGCCCGGGTCAGTGAACTCGCGCGGATGTTGGGCGACCGGCACGCGAAGAGTGCCCTGGCCCACGCGGAGGAGCTTCTTCCCAGATAGCGCCTATCCGGACCGAAGGCCGGCGGCGCATATGGCTTTGCCAATGCGACTCATCAGGGCGGGGCGGCAACCAGCAACAAGGCACGGCGGGCCCAGCGGTCCCGCCCTACCTCAATCTCCGGCCTCTGCGGAGGCCGGCTAGTGCGTCATCAATGCCATGAACTCAGTCAGTGAAAGTCTGAACCCGTCGGAAGACAGGAAGCCGGCGGCAGCCGAA
>JAJYAR010000071.1 GCA_021779435.1 bacterium | reverse complement strand
CGAGGCGGTCGAAGGCATCAAGGACGTCGCGTCCGAGGACGATGGCGCCCTCGTTCTCGATGAGGATCACCGGCCGCTTGCCGAGCGACACCTCGCTGGCGATGCGATCGGCGTCCTCGACGATACGGAGGAAGGGAAGCTTCGGCGCCTCGTTCAGGACGACGTAGCTCTCGGGAATCGTCCGCGTGCTCAGCGGTTCCGAGGTCATGCAGAACGCGGACGCATGCGCCGGCTGGGCGTTGATGATTGCACCGACCTCCGGGTGGCGCTCGTAGATCAGCGCGTGCAGCAGGGCCGCGCGGCTGGGGCGCTTGCCGCGCTCGCAGGCGCCACGCCGGGCCCTGACGATTCGGCTCGGTGTGACCTCGAGACGGTCGCGCCGGCGCGGCGTGATGAGAAATTCGTTGTGGTCGAGCCGCGCGGAGCACGCCCCGGCGGTGCTGATGAGGAGCCGCTGCTGGTATGCGCGCTGAACAAAGCGGCAGATCGCGGTGCGAAGCTCCTTCTCGTGATTCGAGGGGACGCCGTCCGGCAGTTCGCCGAAGTCGCCCATCGTTTCAATCCCAAGGTGCTCGGGCGGGAGAACCTTCACGGAGCCAAGCGCCGCGGCATTGATCAGCGTCTGGGCGACGAACTCCAGGGTCTCGAAGCGCTGGAACGCCTCGCTCAGGTCGCGTCCGCCAATCACCACGCCGTGGTTCTCCAGGAGCACGCAGTCGGCTCCCTGCGCAAAGGTCGCGGCTATCTTCTCGCCGAGCTCGGCGGTGCCGGGGCACGCGTAGGGGGCGATAGCGACGCGTCCACACACCGAGTAGGCGTGCGACTGGACGCGGGTATCCGGCACCTTGCGACAGATCGAGAACGCCACGAGCGCGCCGGGATGGGCGTGGACGATCGCCTTGATGTCGGGACGGCGCTTGTAGATTTCGCGGTGGAACGGAAATTCAGATGACGGCGCATGCAGGCCCTCGCGTGTCCCGTTCGGCAGGACCCTCACGATGTCGGTCGACTGCAGGCTCCCCTTGTCGACGCGCGAAGGCGTGATCCAGATGCTGCCGTCGGGGTCGAGGATCGACAGGTTGCCGCCCGACGTGGTCGTCATCTTGTAGCGGTAGATGCGACGCATCGTCTCGACGAGCTCTTCGCGTGGATGAAGCCAGGTCATTTCCATGATGGTGGGACAGTATGAGAAGTTGGTGTAAGCGCCAGCATGCGCGGGAGAAGGGAAGATCGGCCGGCCATCTTTGCGGTGGGGTGCGAGCTTGCTCGCGATGTGGGCGGGGTGCCATCACCCCGCGGTCTGAAGGGCGAAAGCCCACAACCCCAAACGTTCAAACTTGGTGTTTTCCGCCTGCATGGGCGTGGCCACCGCGCGGCCGCAGGAAAGCCGGCGCTGAGCGGGACCGCCGCGCGCCGGCCGGAAAGCCTCACTTCTTCGGCTTGTAGGTCGTCTGTTTGAGCGACTTGCCGAGGTGCTTGCGGAACGTGGCGAGATCCTTGACGGCGCCGATCGAGATCAGCTGGCGCGCGATGTTGCCGACCGCCGTGCCCTCGAGCTCGAACGAAACGACCGGCACGCCGGCGTTGTCCGCCGTGGCCTGGCAGAGGAGGTTGTTCTTCGCGCCACCGCCGACGATGAGGATGCGATTGAACTTCCGACCTGCGATCTTCTCGAATTTCCGCATGGCGTCGGCATGGCGGAGGCCGAGCGAGTCGCAGATCAGGCGCAGGTAGCCGGCGAGGTTCTTCGGGCCGGCGATCTTGCGGCGCTTCAGGTGGGCGTCGATTGCGGCGCGCATCGACGGCGGATTTGCGAATACCGGATCGGACACGTCGAGCAGGCCGGCGGGAGCCGGCAGCTTGGCGGCGGCCGCCCTCAGCGCCTTCCATTCGGCCTCGTTGCCCGGACGGGAAGCGAAGTCCTTCAGCGTGCCCTCGAGCAGCCAGAAACCGATGACGTTCGTGAGCGGACGATAGCGGCCGTCGCCGATCCGCTCGTTGGCAATGCGCGCGGCGAGTGCCTCGGCGCCCAGCACCGGCTTCTCGCTTTCGAACCCGACCAGCGACCAGGTGCCGGAACTGATGAAGAGGTCGGTGCCCTCCGGCGACGCCGGCATGGCGTCGTAGGCGCAGGCTGTGTCGTGTCCGGGAACGGCGATCACCTGGGCACCCTCGAAGGCCTTGGCGTTGCCGAGGCTCTGGCGCATCGCGGCGGTGAGTTTGCCGAGTTTCGTGCCGGAGCGGACCGGCTTCGAGAACCACTGGGCGGGAATCCGGAAGTGATTGAGCGCGGGACGGGACCAGTCGGTCGACTTGACGTTGAGCAGCTGCGACGTGCTCGCGATCGTCAGTTCGTTCTCCATCCGTCCCGAAAGGAGGTAGTTGAAATAGTCCGGCAGGAACAGGCATCGCGTGGCCAGATCCTCGATCGCGGGGCAGGACGCGACGATCTCCTCGAGCTGAAGCGACGTGTTGTAGAAGACGTTCGGGATGCCTGTGGCGGCGTAGATGCGGTCGAGGGCGGCGCGGGTGTTGCCGAGCCGCTTCAGGCCGGCCTGCGTGCGCGAGTCGCGATACGCGTGGACCGGGAACACGAGCCGGCCTTCGTCGTTGAGGAGAACGTAATCGACGCCCCAGCAGTCGACGCCCAGGGAGGCGAGCTTTGCGCCCTTCGGGAGCATGCCCGTCAACTTGCGGAGACCGCTCTGGATTTCGTGCCACAGCCCGCCGATGTCCCAGTAATCGTGGCCGTTTAGCGTGCGGAAAGCATTGGGGAACCGGTGAGCCTCGGTGAGCGTGAGCCGGTTGTTGGACCAGGTGCCAAGGATGACGCGACCGCTGGTGGCGCCGAGATCGATGGCTGCGGAATAGATTGTTTTGGCCATGGCTGTGACGAAATTTCCCCGCCAGCGTTGGGACTCCTGCGCGAGTGTGCGAGCCCCGTTTTGTCGGACGTCCGATTCGCGGGGAACGTAACGGTTCACGGTCGGAACGGAACCGTGTGGAGCGCGAGCCCGCTCGCGCCGGATCGTTCCAATGGTGTAGCGGCGAGCGTGAGCGAGCCGAGTGGGCGCTCGGCGGCAGCCGCTCGATCCGGCGGCCGTGCACGCGAGCGCTGCCGCCGCACCTCCGGTCGCCGTGTTTTCGGTTGCAAGCCGTCCGGCTGCGGACGAGCGTTTTTGCCTTCATGTTGCACACAGAGCGTACTCCCATTTCCAGCAAGCGGGTCCAGCTCATGGCCACGTGCTTGTGCGATGCCTTTTACGACGATGTGGCAGCCGCCACCGTCGAGGTTCTCGAGCACGCTGGCGTGGAAATAGCGTTTCCGGAGAAACAGACCTGCTGTGGCCAGCCCGCTTTCAACGGCGGCGACTGGGCCGCTTCGCGGAAGGTGGTCCGCCATACGGTCCGCACCTTCGCAGGCGATGACCCTGTCGTGGTTCCCTCCGGCTCCTGCGCCGCGATGATGTTCCACGGGGCGATCCTCGAGTTCGAGAAGGAGCCCGATCTGCCCGAGGTCGAGGCGCTCGGCCGCCGGACGTGGGAGATCTGCGACTATCTCGTGAACGGGCTCGGCATCAAGAGCTGGGGCGGACGCTACGAGGCGAAGATCGCCTTGCACCGCGCCTGCCATACACGCGGCACCCGCACGATCGAGTCCGCGCTGACGCTGCTTGGCTCGATCGAAGGCGTCCAACTCGTCGATTTCGCCGAGATGGAGCAGTGCTGCGGCTTCGGTGGCACGTTCTCCGTGGCCTTCCCGAACGTTTCCACCGCCATGGGCACGTTGAAACTGCAGCACTACCGGGCCGCCCAGCCGGATATCATCGTTTCGCCCGACATGAGTTGCCTTATGCACCTGACGGGCCTCGCTAAGCACGAAGGAAAGCCGGTGAAGGGAATGCATGTCGCCCAAATCCTGCGCGACGCGTTGAAGAACGCTAAGAAGTAACGGCCGCGAGAGGCGAAATCCAACAACGGCCGCGAGCGGCCAACTCCCGAGAATGAGCAAACAGCCGATCGATCAATTTGCCACCAAGGTGCCGTCCGAGACGCGCACTGCCGTCTATCAGGGCACCAAGGCCACGCACGAGAAGCGGACCAAGCTGCTGTTCGACCAGTTCGCCGACCCGAACCGGATGCGCCGGCTCGCCGGCGAGATCAAGCAGCACACCATCGAGAACCTCGATACCTACCTGCCGCAGGTGGAGGCGAAGCTGAAGGCCAACGGCGTCCAGGTTCACTGGGCTTCGACCGGCGAGGCGGCCTGCGAGGCCGTCCTCAGGATCATGCAGGCCCGCAAGGCCACGAAGATGGTCAAGGCCAAGACCATGGTCAGCGAGGAGATCGGGCTCGAACCCTACCTCGCGAAGTTCGGCATGGAGGCGCTGGAGACCGATCTCGGCGAGTTCATCGTCCAGATCGACCACGATCACCCCAGCCACATCGTCCGTCCGATCATTCACAAGAGCCGCCGCGAGATCGCTGTCAGCTTCGAGCGCGAGGGTCTCGGCGCCTACAACGACGATCCGGAGACAATCACCCGCCGCGCGCGCCAGTTCCTTCGGCACAAGTACCTCAGCGCCGACGTGGGCCTGACGGGCGCCAACTTCATCTCGGCCGAGAGCGGTCGCATGGTTGTCGTCACAAACGAGGGCAACTCCCGGTTCTGCATGGCCGCGACCAAGGTTCACATTGCGCTGATTGGCATCGAAAAGATCGTGCCCCGCGACCGCGACCTCGGCCTGGTTCTCAATCTGCTCGCCCGTTCCGCCACCGCCCAGGAGCTCACGTCGTACACGGAGTTCATCAGCGGACCGAAGGGGCCAAACCAGCCCGACGGTCCCGAGGAGACGCACGTCATCTTCGTCGACAACGGCCGCACGGAGGTCCTGGCAAGCGAGTGCCGGGAAATCCTTCGCTGCATTCGCTGCGGCGCCTGCCTCAACGTCTGCCCGGTCTATCGTCAGGTGAGCGGTCACGCGTATCGCAGCGTCTATCCGGGCCCGGTCGGCTCCGTGCTGTCGCCGCTGCTCGCGGGCGAACACTTTGCCGAGAAGGCCGACCTCCCCAAGGCGTCCAGCCTGTGCGGCGCCTGCAACGAGGTCTGTCCGGTCAATATTCCGATCCCCGATCTGCTGCTTCGGCTGCGCAATCGCGCCAAGCAGGAGAGCATCCCGTCCCCCGGCACGCCGCCGATGGGCGGCTGGGCCTTGCTTGCGACCAAGCCCGGGCTGTGGAAGACCGCGCTCACGGGTGGGAAGGTGATCAACTACCTTCCGACGAAGCTGCTTCCGATTCCGCCGCTCCGCGCCTGGGAATCGTCACGCGAGCTTCCCGAGTGGCGTGGAGGCGAATTCAGGAAGTGGCTGAAATCGCGCGGGAAATAGCAGGCCGCTTCGCCTGCTGCGCGATTTGCGAAACTGCCCAACGGTGGCTTATAGGTAGATAAGTCACACTCCCATGGCCACGCCCCCTTCCGCCCCGATCCACGAACCTTTCATCCCGGCGGAAACGAGCATGCGCGAATTCTCCGCGCGTGCCGTCATCACCGGCGCCGTGTTGGGAATGATCTTCGGTGCGTCCTCGCTGTACCTCGTGCTGAAGGTCGGCATCACCGTCAGCGCCTCGATCCCTGTGGCCGTCATCTCGCTCGCGCTGTTCCGTGGCCTCTCGAAGGCAGGCGTTCGAGACGCCACGATCCTCGAGCACAATATCACCCAGACCGCCGGTTCGGCCGGCGAGTCGCTCGCGTTCGGCATCGGCGTCACCATGCCGGCGATCCTCATCCTTGGCTTCGACCTCGAGCTCACCCGCGTGATGCTCGTTGCCCTCCTGGGCGGCCTGCTGGGGATCCTGATGATGATTCCGCTCCGGCGTGCCCTCATCGTGAAGGAGCACGGCACCTTGAAATACCCCGAGGGCACCGCCTGCGCCGCGGTGCTCAAGGCCGGCGCGAATGCCGAAGATCGCGCCGCAGCGACGCCGAGCGCACAGGCGGAGTACCGGGCCGCGGCTGCCGCAGGCATTCACTCCGCGCCCGGCGATAAGGCCATCTTCACCGGGTTCGGAGTCGGACTCGTTTATTACACCGTCGATGTGGCGTTGAAGGGCTGGAAGGAAGTCTCGGAGAAGGTGTTTGGCCCGCCGTTCAAGGCCGGCTCCGCGTCGGTCGAGGTTTCTCCCGCGCTGCTCGGCGTTGGCTACATCATCGGTCCGCGCATCGCATCCATCATGTGCGCCGGCGGCGTGATGAGCTACCTGCTGCTCATTCCGCTCATCAAATTCTTCGGCGAAAACATGAAGACGCCGCTCGCCCCGGCCACGAAGCTCATCGCGGACATGAGCCCGTCACTGATCCGAAGCGACTATATCCTCTACATCGGCGCAGGCGCGGTTGCGGCCGGCGGGCTCATCAGCCTGATCCAGTCCGCACCGACGATCTGGCACGGGCTGATGGAAGGCATTCGCGGACTCGGCGGCTCGTCCAACGGCAAAGGGCAGGGGAAGGTTCCCCGCACCGAGCGCGACATGTCGATGAAGACCGTGGCGATCGGCACCGTCGCCCTGCTCGCCTTGATCACCCTTTCGCCGTCCCTCGAGATGAACCTCCTTGGGGCGGTCCTGATCGTTCTCTTCGGATTCCTGTTCGTCACGGTGTCCTCCCGGCTCACAGGCGAGATCGGCTCCTCCTCGAACCCGATCTCGGGCATGACCGTCGCCACGCTCCTCTTCACCTGCCTGATCTTCCTGATCGTCGGCTGGACCGGTGGAAAACATTACGTCACCGCGCTGTCGGTCGGTGCCATCGTTTGCATCGCAGCGTCGAATGGCGGCACCACCTCGCAGGACTTGAAGACGGGTTACCTTCTCGGCGCCACGCCGAAGTACCAGCAGTGGGCGATCATCGCGGGTGCCGCACTCTCGGCGGTGTGCCTGGGGCCCATCCTGCTCAAGCTGAACACTTCATACACCGTCTACGTTCCAGTGAAGGAAGTCGCGCCCGCCGGCCTGCACACGGACGTGAATGCGCTCGCCAAGCGCGAGTCGCTGAAGGGTCCGCAGGCGCGCGACGACTCCAGAACCTATCTCGTGTGGCAGAATACGGATGAGGCGAAAGGCCCTGCCGGGAGGTACCTCGTCAACGAGTCCGGTGACGCCGTGTGGCTGGTCGACCCCGGCATCAACGGCACCCACACGAAGCGGCCAGATGGCACCGTTGTCACGAAGTTCGACGCTCCGAAGGCCACGCTGATGTCCTACATCATCAAGGGCATTCTCGACCGGAAGCTCCCCTGGTCGCTGGTTCTTCTGGGTGTGATGATTTCGGTGACACTCCAGTTGTCCTTCGTCCCGGCGCTGGCGTTTGCCGTGGGCGTGTACCTGCCACTGTCATCCTCGTCGCCGATCTTCATCGGCGGATTGATCCGCTGGCTCGTGGATCGCGCCGCTCGAAAGAAACCCGGTTTCGCGAACATGCCCGAGGCGCAGTTCCAGGAGGAGAGCGACAAGAGTCCCGGCGTGCTGCTGGCGTCAGGCTATATCGCCGGCGGGGCGATCGCCGGCATCGTGATCGCGATCCTCGCGGGTGTCCCCGGCCTGGATACGATCAGCGTGGAGATCGAAAAATGGTCCGCGATCCACAATCCGTTCTACGAAGGCCCGTACTCGGATGCGCTTACGCTGATTCCGTTCCTGGCGCTCTGTGTGTTTCTCTACCTGGTGGGCTCCGAAAAGCTGCTGGCGACGCGGATCGCCGGCCCGATTCACGCCGGTCGCGCGGTGAACGAAGGAGAGCCCCCGAAACCGTAGATTCTTGACTGACTGCGGTGCCGGGCTCCGCATAGTCGACTTTCCCTTTCCATGGCTGACGATCGCGAATCCATCCTCTCACGCGTTCGCGGCGCGCTGGCGCCGCTGCACGAGCGCGCCCCGCTGCCGCAGTACGACTCCGAAATTGCCGTGCTCAGGAAGATGATCGCAGGTCGCGATCTCACCGAGCTTTTTGCCGAGCGGATCAAGCGCGTGAGCGGCCAGGCAATGACCGATGTGGCCGAGTTGGTCGGGTTTCTGCGCAAGAACAAGTGGACGCACGGCTACTGCGACCCCGTCCTCTGGCCAAAGCTGGCTCCTGCATTTGGTCCCGACTTCAAGGTCGAGACGGATTTCGACCGCACGCGCATCGACGATTACGCGTTCGGCATCACCCGTGCGGCGGGCGCAATCGCCGAGTCCGGCTCCATCATTCTGGACGATGCGACCACCTCGCGTCGGCTGGCGGCACTCGCGCCCTGGGTGCACATCGCCGTTCTCGAACGCTCGACGATCCATGGAGACATCCAGCAGGCGGTCGCTTCGCTGGGCACGGACCACAACACCATCTGGGTGACGGGCCCGTCCAGGACGGCCGACGTCGAAGGCATTCTGATCCAGGGCGTCCACGGCCCGGGCCTCCAGATCGCTCTGATCGTCTGAGCCGCACGTCGGGCCTGGATTCCGAACTCAGAGTTGCCGCAGAGAGCACGGAGCTCCGTTGCAGAACTCTTCCGGGTCAGCCTCGGGTGAATGAACAGACTGTCACCCATTAGGTGACAATTCTCCGAGTCCGCCCTCGGAGGCTCGCGTCATTCTTCGCGTCGATTCGCGTTCTTCGCGGTTCACCTCGCTTGGGTCTTGGTCTGTGCTTCTGCGTCCATTTGTGGCTCAGGCCGGTTTGAATCCCTGTTTCCCCGGCTTGGCATTCGCGTCTATTCGCGTCACTTCGTGGTTGAACGTTCCTGACCAACCATGACCCGAGCTGAACGCGCCGCGCTGATCGACCGCCGTCTGGCCGAGCTGTATCCGGACCCGGCGATTCCGCTGAATCACAAGGATCCGTTCACACTGCTGATCGCGGTGCTGCTTTCGGCGCACACGACCGACAAGTCCGTAAACCGCGTGACTCCGGAGCTGTTCGCGTTTGCCGACACGCCGGAGAAGATGGCTGCGCTGCCGGTTGCCGAAATCCAACGGATCATTCGGCCGGTTGGGCTCTCGCCGACGAAGGCAAAGGCGATCTCAGCGCTCTCGAAAATCCTGGTCGAAAAGCACGGCGGTCAAGTGCCGCGCACATTTGAGGATCTCGAGGCGCTGCCCGGGGTGGGCCACAAGACCGCCAGCGTCGTGATGGTTCAATCTTTCGGAGTGCCGGCGTTTCCCGTCGACACGCACATCCATCGGCTGGCGGAGCGCTGGCACCTGAGCAA
>JAJYAR010000070.1 GCA_021779435.1 bacterium | reverse complement strand
ATTCCGGCGCCTGGGCGATGACGTAGCCCTGGTCGTCATAGCTCTTGCGGCCGGCGCGGCCGGCGATCTGGCGGAAGTCGCGCACGCTGAGAACCGCCGCCTTGGTGCCGTCGTACTTCCACAGCTGGGTGAACACGACGGTGCGAATCGGCACGTTGATCCCGACGCCCAGCGTATCCGTGCCGCAGATCAACTTGAGCAGCCCGCGCTGCGCCAGTTGTTCCACGAGGATCCGGTACTTCGGGAGCAGCCCCGCGTGGTGGACGCCGATCCCATGCCGGAGAAACCGGCGCAGCTCCTTTCCGTAGGGGCTGTTGAACTTGACCCGTTCCAGCTCGGCCTGGAGGGCCGCCTTCTCCTCCTTCGAGCTCACATTCAGGCTCATGAAACTCTGCGCCGCCTCGGACGCGGAACGCTGGGTGAAATATACCAGGTAAACGGGAGCGCGCTTCAACGTGAGCAGGTCCGCGATTCGCTCGGTCAGGGGCACCTCCGAGTATTCAAACTCGAGCGGGACCGGCCGCCTGTCACTGCGGACGGTCACACTGGGCGCGCCCGTCAGCTCCGTCAGCTCCTGCTCGAAGCGCTCGGTGGACCCAAGCGTTGCCGACATCAGGAGAAATCGCGACTGCGGCAACGTCAGCATCGGCACCTGCCACGCGGAGCCACGCTCGGCGTCGGCGTAGTAGTGAAACTCATCCATGATCACCGCCCGGACATCGCTCTTCTCACCACGGTGGAGAGCCATGTTGGCCAGGATCTCGGCGGTGCAGCAGAGGACCGGCGCGCGCGGATTCACGCTGGCGTCGCCTGTCATCATGCCGACGTTCTCCGGGCCGAAGTCGCGGCACAGCGAGAGGAACTTCTCGTTGACCAGCGCTTTGATGGGACACGTGTAAACGGAGCGTTGTCCCGCGCACAGCGCCTGAAAGTGGAAGGCCGCGGCGACGAGCGACTTTCCGGAGCCGGTGGGCGTATTCAGGATGACGTTGCGCCCGGCAAACAGCTCGAGGATCGCCTCCTCCTGCTCGGGATAAAGCGTCAGACCGCGCTGGGCCGCGACCGTCAGGAACCGGTCGAGCACGACATCGGGGTGCGTTCCGACAGGAAGCGGCGCGAGGGGTGCGGACGTGGGAGCGGTTTCAGCGGACATGAAGCGCCATCACCGAACACGCGGAGAGCAACGAAGTCCACCCGGCGTTTCAGGTCTCCAGAATCCAAGGCACCGGGGTCTGCGGACCCCGGCTACAGCGAGAAGCATTCAGGTGGTTTGGTGTAGCCGGTCTCCGCAGAGGCCGGGGCTTGGTGATCCAGGTTAGGCGCGAGCGCTGGACTCGCCGGAACCCAAGGCACCGGGGTCTGCGGACCCCGGCTACAACGGCCACATCGAGCCCGCACGACCGTCGTCGCCCCATCACAAAAAACCCGAGGTGCTCGACGCACCCCGGGTGAAGCAATGGATCCCCGTGGGACCCTCAAGACTTGAAGCTGCGGATCAGCGCAACGAGCGCCTTGCCCTCTTCCTCGGTGAGCTTGTCGCCATAGGCCTTCATCTTCTCCTTACCGTCGATCGTGACGCCCTTCATGGTCGCATTGAGCAGCATCTCGTCCGTCAATGCCGCCTGCACCTTGGCATCGGAATAGTCCTTCAACTTGAGGCGCTTGCCCATGTTGGTGTCGGCCTTTCCGGCCGCCCCGTGGCACTTGGCGCAATGTTCATCCCAGTTGGCTTTCGCATCCGCCGCCGATGCGGCCGTGATGCCGGCCGCGAGCACTCCCAGAAGCACAAAGAGTTTCAGGTTCATCACTGCGAAGGATAGTCATTTCTTGTCATTTCTTCCCCGCGTTTTTTGTCCACTGCGTTGCATTCGGAGCGCTTCCGCCCACTGCGGGCGGGCGACGCTCAGGTTCGGGGCTCGAGCTCCCGGAACCGGTCGCGGTCTGAAGTGATATGCAGTTCGGCCCTGGCCGCCGGCGCAGCCGGGCCTGCCGACGCAATCCCCGCCACGCGTTCGAGCCGCTGCCGGAGCTCGGCCAGTTCCTTGGACTTGAAATCCCGCTTCGTCCGCTCGAGCACCGAGATGGCGTCCTTCAGCGCACTCTCCAGCTCGTGGGTACGCATCCCGGCGGCGCCGCCAGGCGAACGCGCCAGCACGTGAATGACGTCCGAGAGCGTGCCGATCGACGTCATCACGTGCCGCAGCGAAAGGTCGAGATAGGTTCCGATCGCATGTGTCTGCGCCGCGCAACGCGGGTCGCGCATCTGCCGGTCGAGATGGTCGAGATCGTTCGTCCATCCGCGGAGTTCCTCGAGGCTGCGCGTGACGACACGCCGCGTCTCGTACAGCCCGACCGCACGCTGCACCGCGTCGAGGAGCTGATCCGCGCGGACCGGTTTCTCGAGGTACGCCACCACTCCCGAATTCACCGACTGGATCGCGGTCTCGGCCGTGGCGTAGCCGGTGAAAAGTATGATCGGCATCCCGGTGTGCCGGACATGCACCTCCCGGACGAGTTCAAGCCGCTCATTGCCGGGCATGTTGATGTCGGCGAGCACGAGGGACACGCCGCCCGCCGCGAGGGCAGCCAGCGCGCCGGTCGCGTTTTCCGCCTCGATGACCTCGAAGCCCGCCCCACGCAGGAGCATTGAGGAGGCAAAGCGGCAGGCCTTGTCGTCGTCGGCGACCACAACGCGCAGCGCGGCGGCACGGGATGCAGGATCGGGAGATGCGTTCACTCGGATGCTCGGCCGCGCGTGAATCGCGCGTGGTTGAGGAAGCTGCACAACGTAAAATCCATTTCAATGAGTATCCGCTACGCAAGCACCAACTACCCTTGCTGCAATGGCTTCCAACGGGAGGACTTCCTTCACGGCACCGGCCTTGATCGCCTCCTGCGGCATGCCGAACACCACGCAGGTCGCCTCATCCTGCGCGATCGTGAACGCCCCGGCATCCCTCATTTCCCGCAAACCCTTTGCCCCGTCGTCTCCCATGCCGGTAAGGATGACCCCGACGGCATTCCGCCCGGCGTAGCGGGCTGCCGACCGGAAGAGCACGTCGACCGACGGCCGGTGGCGGCTGACCAGCGGGCCATCCCGCACCTCCACGTAGTAGCGGGCGCCACTCCTCTTCAGCAGGAGGTGCCGGTTGCCGGGCGCGATCAGCACCTGGCCGCGCAACACCGCATCCCCGTTCTCCGCCTCCTTCACCGACACACGGCAAAGTCCGTTCAGCCGTTGCGCGAAACTTGCGGTGAACTTCTCGGGCATGTGCTGCACGATCACCGTGCCCGGCGCATCCTGCGGCAGCGCCTGCAACAACACGCGGAGCGCTTCCGTGCCTCCGGTCGACGCTCCGACCGCGACGATCTTCTCCGTTGTTTCCACCATCGCGCCGGACGCCCCGGGGGCAATCACCACGTCCGCGGTCATCTTTGGCGCCGATTGCACGCGGGGAACGAACCGCCGCAATTTGGGCCGCACGCCTGCCGCCGACTTCACCACGTCGCATATCGCGATCGCGGACTCCTCCAGAAACTGCTTCGTGCCGAGTTTCGGCTTCGTGATGATGTCGACGGCTCCGCGCTCCAGCGCCGCAAGGGCGGTCCGCGAGCCCTCCTCCGTGAGGCTCGAGCAGATGACGATCGGAATCGGATGCTGGCTCATCACATGCTCGAGAAACGTGATGCCGTCCATCCGCGGCATCTCGATGTCCAGCGTCATGACATCAGGCACCTCCTCCGCGATCCGCTGCACCGCGACATAGGGATCGGAGGCCGTCGCGATCACCTCGATCGCCGGATCCGACTCGAGCACGGCCTTGAGCGACTGGCGCACGGACGCCGAGTCGTCGACCACGAGCACGCGGATCTTACGGACTGCAGCCGCCATCGTTCGTTCAATTCCCGGGTTTGCGGTAAACGGCAGGCGCAACGCACTGAACCGGCGCCGAGATGCCGGTCAGTGATTCCGAATGGCCGACAAAGAGATAACCGCCCGGCCGAAGTCGTTCGCACATGCGATGAACGACCTTCTCCTGCGTGGGCTTGTCAAAGTAGATCATGACATTTCGGAAGAAGATCACATCGAACGTGTCGCGCACGTCATACGCCGATGCCATGAAGTTCAGGCGCATGAACCTGACCCTGGAGCGAATTTCCGGCGCGATACGGACGAGCGTCCGCGCGGGGTCCCTGCTTCGAAGCAGGTATTTCCGACGCAATGCCTGCGGGACCGGCTCGATCAACGCAGCGTCGTAGATCGCCTCCTGCGCCGCGCGGAGGACGTGACCGGAGATGTCCGTCCCGAGAATCCGGTGATCGAACCCCTGGCGGATTCCGGCATACTCGGCCAGCACCATCCCGAGCGTGTAAACCTCCTGGCCCGAAGAGCATCCCGCGGACCACACATGCGCCTCCCACGGCTGTCCCGGATCGGGGTCGAGCGCCGGGAGCGCCGTGCCGACAAGATAGTCGAAGTGCTGCGGCTCGCGGAAGAAGTCGGTCTTGTTGGTCGTGATCGCATCGATGAACTCGAGGATCTCGCCGTCCCCGGCGGGGGACGTGAGGACGGTGTCGATGTACTTCTCGAGCGACTCGCAGCCGAGCACCCTGAGCCGGCGCTGGAGCCGGCTCTGGATGAGCGGAATCTTCGCCGGCGACATCCGGATCCCCAGCTCGGCGGTGACGAACTCCGCCACACGCCGGAAGCCCGAGTGCGAAATCGCGAGCGTCGCGTCACGCCCGAACTGCTTCGCGGCGGTCTCCTCGTCCATGCCGCCGGTGCTCATGCGGCCGTGGCCGGCTGCGCCCCGACGAGAGCGAGGTCGCCGGCCGTGAAGACCGCATCGATGTCGAGGATGATGATGAACTCCTCGCCCCGGCGCCCCATGCCGCGGATGAAGTCGCTGCGCCAGCGCATGGCGATGGTCGGCGGCGGCGTGGTCTGGCTGGGGTCGAGCTCGATCACCTCGTGCACGCTGTCGGCGATTCCGCCGATGACGCACGATTCACCGTCGAGCTTCAGTTCGAGGACGATGATGCGCGTGTGCAGCGTATCCTCGTCCCGAGGGAGCCCGAATTTCAGCCGGAGATCCACGACGGGAATGGCGTTGCCACGCACGTTGACGACACCGCGCATGTAGTCGGGCGCGGTGGGGACCTTCGTGATCGGCGCCATCTCGAGGATCTCGCGAACCTGCGATACCCCGACGGCGAACATCTCGTCGCCGAGCTTGTAGGTCAGGTACTGGGTCGGTTGGGCGGACATGGTGCGGGGATGGCTCAATATTTCTGAAAATCGCGGTCCCTCGAATCACCCGCCGGCTTGTCGAGTGAGATCGCGACGCCGTTGCCATTCCGCATCTGGCTGCGATCGCCATTGCCATTGGTCCCCGCCGCGCGCTGCGGCATGTGCGCGACCGCGGCGGGGGCGGCAGCCGCCTTCGGCGCGGCGGTTTTTGGCGCCACGGGCTTCGCTGCGGCGGCCCGGGCGGCACGATCGCCCGAGGCATTCACCTTGAAGAACGCAATGGACGCCTGCAGCTGCTGTGCCTGCGACGAGAGCTCCTCGGCCGTGGATGCCATTTCCTCGGAGGCTGACGAATTCTGCTGGATGACCTGGTCGAGTTGCTGGATGGCCTTGTTCACCTGCATGGCTCCGGTGTTCTGCTCGCCACTCGCGGCGGCGATTTCCTGAACGAGCTCGGCGGTCTTTCGAATGTCGGGCACAAGCTTGGTGAGCATCTCGCCCGCCTGCTCGGCAACCTGGACACCCGAGGCGGTGATCCGGCTGATCTCGGCGGCGGCCGTCTGGCTGCGCTCCGCAAGCTTGCGGACTTCACTTGCAACGACGGCGAAACCCTTTCCGTGCTCGCCGGCTCGCGCCGCCTCGACGGCGGCGTTGAGCGCCAGGAGATCCGTCTTGCGGGCGATTTCCTCGATGATGCTGATCTTGTCCGCAACCTCGCGCATCGCCGCGACCGTGCGCGCGACGGAGTCGCCGCCGGCCTTTGCGTCGTCGGCGGCCTTGCTCGCGATCTTGTCGGTCTGCTTCGCGTTGTCGGCGTTGCGCTCGATGCTCGCGGCCATCTCCTCCATCGAGGACGTGCTCTCCTCGGCCGCCGCGGCCTGCTCGGCGGCGCCCTGCGAAAGCTGCTGTGCCGTCGCGCTCATCTGCTCGCTGCCGGATGCCACATTGCCCGTCGCGATGCCGATTTCATTCATGATATCGCGCAGGTTCTGGATCATCTTGTTCATGGCGGCGCAGATCTTCCCGATCTCATCCCTCGAGTCGTTCTCGATGTTCGCCGTAAGGTCGCCGTTCGCGACCCGCTCGACGGCCACAACCGCTGCCGCGATCGGCCGTGTGATGCTCCGCGCGATCAACAGTGCGACGGTCGTCGCGATGACCAGGGCGGCGAATATGCCGATGAGCAGTCCGGTCTTCGCCTGGGACACCGCGGTCGAGATGTCATTTCCCGCTCCGTCGCCGTAGGCCTTGTTCGAGTCGACCGACGCGCGAATCGCCGCGATGTATTTCTCGTACGCCGGCACGCTCTTGGTGCGCATGGCCTTCATCGCCTCCTCATTCTTGTGCTGGGCGCAGAGCTGCAGCACCTCCTCGAGCGTCACGGCATAGCCCTGCCGCGTGGCCTTGATCTGTTCGAAAAGCCTGCGGTCCTCCGCGCGAATCACCGAGGTCTCGTACTCGTCGACCAGCTTCGTATTCTTCTCACGCAGCTGTTGGACCGTCTGGCCGATGCGCGCGATCTCGGCGTCGTCGGTCTCGAGAATGTCACGGTACTGCTCGGCAAGCATCGAGCGGGCGTTCGACTCGATCTGACCAATAAGGTAAACGCCAGGCATCGCGTCCTTGACGATGGCGTTGGACTTGCCGTCGATGTCGTTCAAGTGCGCGATGCAGTAGGCGGCGAGCAGCGCCGTGATCAGGATCACCGTCGAAAATCCGATGGTGATGCGTTTTCCGACTGAGAGGTTCTTGATGTTCATGGAGGTGCGGACAGGTTGGGGAAATTCAACGGGGAACTCAGACGGCGCGGTGCCGGGACACCGCGGCCGACACCGCCCGGAGAAGCTTTTCGGGCGGAAAGGGCTTCTGAAGGGTATCAACCGCGCCCATGGCGCGGGCGGCGCGAAACACGTCGCATGCGAGTGGATTCGTGCTCATGACGATCAGCGGAACGGGCGACGGCCGGTTCCGGGCCGCCTGCATGATCTCGAAACCGTCGGGCGGCGGCATGTACATGTCCGTCACGATCACGTCGAACCGCGCGTCGGCTTCGAGGAGCCCGAGGGCCTCCGCGCTGGAATGTCTTGCGACCACCTCATGGCCGCCGCTCAGCAGCACCTGTTCGATGACGAACAGCAGCGACTCGGAATCGTCGATCAGAAGTATTCTGACCATCGTGATGCCGGTGCTTCAGTTCACCGATGCGAACACCGGCCGTTTGGTCTCGAGGCCGCCGATGTCCTTCTCGGCACAGGCGACAATGCCGGACAGGTCGAGGATCAGGGCCACTCGTCCGTCGCCGAGAATCGTCCCGCCGGATACGACGGAGATGTCCCTGAACATCCGGCCAAGCGACTGGATGACCGTTTGATGGCTCCCCAGGACCTTGTCGACGACGAGCCCCACGCGGTTGTGCCCGAACCGGGCGATCACGATCTTCTCGATCTCAGGCTCCTCGCCGGGAACTTTGAACAGCTCGCGCAAATGGAGATACGGGACCAGCTCGCCGCGGACGTTCACGAGATTGCGTCCGTTGTTGCGCGTGCGCTCGGAACGGCGGAGCTCGACGTTCTCCATCACGACCGACATCGGGATGATGAACGGATCGCCCGCCACCGTGACGAGCAGCCCCTCGATGATCGCCAGGGTGAGCGGCAGCGCCAGCGACACGGTTGTCCCCTCGCCTTTCCGGCTCGTGAGCTGGATGCCGCCACGGAGGGCGTCGATCTGCTTCCGGACCACGTCCATCCCGACGCCGCGACCGGACACCTCGGTCACCTTTGCGGCGGTCGAGAAGCCGGGCAGGAAGATCAGATTGAAGATCTCGGCCTCGCTCAGGGTGGCGTCGGGGCTGATGAGCTTCTGTTCGACCGCCTTCGCGCGGATCCGCTCGGCGTCGAGTCCGCGCCCATCGTCCTGGACGGTGACGACCACGTGAGATCCTTCATGGGAGGCGGCCAGACGCACCGTGCCGCGTGGCGGCTTTCCCATCGAGATCCGCTCGGCGGGCGTGCCGAATCCATGATCGATGCTGTTCCGGATCAGGTGAACGAGTGGATCCGAGAGTTGGTCGAGGACAGTCTTGTCGAGCTCGGTCTCGGCGCCCTCGGTGACCAGATCGACCTCCTTACCGAGATCGTGCGAGAGGTCGTGAACCAGCCGCTTGAACCGGCTGAACGTCGAGCCGATTGGCATCATCCGAATGCCGAGGACGGCGTCGCGCATCTCGGCAATGAGCCTTTCGATCGCCTCGACGGGCGCGGCGAGTTCGCCCGAGTTCAGCCGGGCGGACACCTGGGACAGCCGCGACTCGTTCATGACGAGCTCGCCGATCAGGCTGACGATGTGGTCGAGCTTCGCCGAAGGGACGCGGACAACGCCCTCACGGATCGCCCTCACCCTCTCTGCGTTCGCACCGTCGTTGCTGGCAGGACGAGCAGGCGTGGGCAGGCGTTCAGGAGCGCGCAATCCACTGTCCGGAGCCGCGGGTGAGGTCGCAGGCACGACCGCAAGCCCACATGGCTCGATCCGCAGGACGGCGCCGTCCTCCGCGAAGATGAACACATCGCGGATCGCATTGAGACCGCGATCGGTCGTGAGCTCGATGTCCCAGGCAAGATGGCACCTCGTCGGATCCAGCGCATCGAGCGCGGGAAGGCCGGACGTGTCGGCGGTGATCGTGCAGGCGCCCAGGCCGCGGAGCTCATTGAGCAGGGAGGCGGGATCGAGTCCCGTCGCCGCGAGGTTTTCGGCCGGCTTGAAATGAATCCGATAGCACGCGGTTGACTCGCAATGACCGGCCGGCGGTGTCGTTGGCACCGCAGCAACCGGCTTGGTCGCGTCCCGGGCCGGACGCCCGTCGGCATTGCCTGGCATGATCTCCCGGAGCTCGGCCGCGAGCCGGTCGCTTTCCACGCGGAAGCCGGCTGCATCGCCCGGGCCTGCGCCGAGCATCTGCTGGATATGGTCACGCGCGGCGAGCACCAGCGAGATGAGCGCGGGGGTGACCGCGATTCGGCCCTTTCAGATCG
>JAJYAR010000069.1 GCA_021779435.1 bacterium | reverse complement strand
TTGATATTCCGCGAGCGGGCCTCCGTTGCGGAGACATTGACGGGCCCGGGCGACGGGACGGTGGTACAACGACAAGGCCAGCCGGCCGAGACCCAGATGACGTGCTGCGGTGCCGAAAGTCATGGGATGCGGCCCTCGAAGTGTCCGCAGGCTCCCTGCCAGCGGATGTACGACCGTGTTCCGGCCCAGGCTCGGTAGGTGAGATACGCGCGGGCCTTTCGGAGCGCGGCGCCGCGATGCGTGAGCGGCGGCCAGGGACTCGCGTCGTGCCGCGCCAGCACCTGTGCCCACGATTTCTGAATCCCTCGGTTGAGCCGGCCGAGGTAGTGCGGCTGAAGGCGGGTGGCGGGAATCAGATGCCGCAGCGACAGCTCCGGGCAGTAGCCGACCTCCCAACCCGACTTCATGGCCACGAACACGATGTCATTGTCGCCTGCGGAAGACAGCTCGCTGCCGCGCCGGTCTGACACGCCCAGCGTGCTGTACGATTCCAGCCAGGGCGTCCACGACTCCCGCCGGAGCGCCATGCCCGCGCCGATCGGCGCGCATGCCGGATATTGGTTTCTGTCCGCGCCGGGCGGGCGCAGCCCGCTGGAGAGAATCGTCTTCGTGCCGAGGTCGCGTAGCGCAAGCAGCGGGAGGAACTCCGTGTGCCAGGGGAGCGGCTCGCGCTCGAACGTCGGGAGGGATCTGCCGCCGAGGAGCCCGACCTGCGGGAACCGCTCGAACCCTGCGAGCACGTTCGTGAGATAGTCGGGGGCGAGCAGGTTGTCGTCGTCGACGAACACCGCGACTGCGGCGGTCGACTCACGCAGCCCGCGACTCCGGGCCGCGGAGAGTCCGAGCCACGGCTCGTTGAGAATACGGACGTTCCCGGGGGCGGCGCCTGCATACGAGCCAAGCGCAACCGGCTGGGTCGAGGCGTTGTCGACCAGAAGGGTTTCCCAATCGGGGGCCGGCAGAGTCTGAGCCTTGAGCGCGGCGAACGTGCGGCGTAGCCGCTCCGGTTCCGGGTTGTGCGTGCAGATGATGACCGAGACGAGCGGGGTCATTTGGCTTTGGCGAATGCGGCACCGAGCAGCCGTTCGAGCTCGGCGGGCGCGAGCGTGCGGCATTTTTCGTAGCGCGCGTTCTTCAATCGCAGCAGGTGTCCTGCGTTGGCGCGTCCGAGCAGCCTCGCGATGAGACGGAATTTCCGGCCGCTCAGCTGGGCGATCGGGGCCTGCGGTGCACGGCGCGAGACCTGAAGCAGCCGGTCCGTGTAGTCCGGATGAAAATCGCGCGGAAGTCTCCGCCAGCTCTCGAAGGCGACGACTCCCACGAGCATGTGGGCCTTCAGGGTCTGCGGGATGAGGGGGCAGCTCTGCTGGAAACGCTCGGCAACCAGCAGCGAGGCGGCGCCGAGCTTTTCCCAATGCTGGCTGTAGCGCAGTTCCTCATGCGGACCGGTGGCGGTGAGGGCGGCATCGAGTTTGGCCACCACGGCCGGCTGCCCCAGGAGATTGTAATAGAGCCACACGTCGCCCGAGGGATCCATGTCGCGGCTCGCGCGCACCCAGGGCACCTCAAGCGCGGTCACCAGCCAGTCCCGTCGATACGTCGCCGAATGCGGTGCGGGCTGCACGCGCAGGAACAGTTCGGCCGGATCCGAAACCGGGGAAAGCACCGGGCCTGGTGAAAAACGGGCGCCGTAGTCCGGCTCCAGCACCGCTATCGCGAGGTCATCGTACACCACGTCTGCCTGCGCGGCGGCGTGCAGTGCGGCGTGGCTGGCGAGTTTGTCGGGGTGAATCAGATCGTCGGAGTCGAGGAAAAGGATGTGGCGCCCCTTTGCGGCGCCCAGCCCGGTGATCCGCGCGGCGATCGAGCCGCGGTTCGACTGGCGGATGTGCCGGATGGGCCAGCGCGCATCGAAGCCTGCGAGTTGCTCCTCCAACGGCGGTGTGGACCCGTCATCGACGAGCACGATCTCTGCAGCCCCGAGCCTGGCGGCGGCGGCCGCGGCACTGCGGAGCGTGTACTTCAGCGGCTCGAGGCGTCCGAACGCGGGGATCACGATCGAGAACCGGCAATCCGTGGATGTCCTGGAGTTGTTCATGCGCTGCCGGGCACGTTGCGCCGGACGGCTGCGGAAAGGTCGAAGCGGAGGCTCATGCGTTCTGCGCGATCGAGCGCCAGCGGTCGGGTACGATGTGACGCTGATAGCCCGGAGCCGACGTGAACCACGGAGCCGGACAGCACACGACCGAGCCCGGTTTCTCGCCAAGCCAGGCCGCCCACCAGCTGAAGGAGCTGTTGGCCGTGATGAAATGACGGCACTGCGACATGAGTCGGAGGTTCCAGGAGGGACTCCGCTCGTTGGAAGGAACCACCGTTCCCAGGCTGGCGAGCGCCGGCGTGGAGCGGACCCACTCGGGATCGTTCGAAAAAAGGAAGAACCGCGCCGACGGAACCGCCGCGCGAACCACCACCGCGGCCTGCCGGTAGTATCCGGGCGTGCAGAGCCCCAGCAGCGCCTTGACGCCCGGCTCGAGATAGTCCCCGCGGCGGACATGCAGCGCGACGCTGTCGGGCTGCCGCAGTTGGTCAAAAAGCGGCTCGCCGCTGAAATCAGGCGTATGCCGCAGGAACTCCCGGCGAAGCTCCGGGGCCTGCTCGCTGAAATACGTTTCGCTCTGCCAGAGCCCGTTCAGAAACGCCGGACGCCTCCGCAGCAGCAACGTGGCGTCGAACTGCTGATTCGGCTCGATGAGGCGCCGGCGCAGGAGCCAGCGGTCCGCCCAGCGGCAGGGAAAGCGCTGCGTGCTTCGTCCCGCGCCGGGTCCCAGCCAGAGCGCGCGTTCCCGATCCGAGAGGCGCGTGATCCCGAGACCAAACTCCTCGAGCCCGAACGTGCGGCCGTACTCGTCGGCGGAATCCGAATGATCGACCCGGAGCGGCATGCGAAGCCGAAGCGCCAGTGCGCGTGCGGCGGCGTATTGAAACAACTGATTGCCGAGCCCGCCGGCGATGGTCGCGGCGACGTGGTCCGGTTTGAAGCGCAGCCAGCCGAACACGGCGGACAGGCGCGAGGACGCGGCGGGAAGCGCGGGGACAACTTTCGATCCGGCGGCCGATGTCATCGGGCGTTCATCACGGCTGAGGAGGAGGCGACGGTGCGATAGAGTTCCACGCTGCGCCGCGCCATCGCCGTGGCGCTGAAGCGTTCCACGAAATCCCTGCGGGCGGCGCGGCCGAACCGCGCCCTGAGCGCGTGATCCTTTGCAAGCGTGATCATTGCCTGAGCGAGGGTGGTGACATCGCCCGGCTTCGCCAGCAGACCGGTCGTGCCGTCGGTGATGACCTCGGGCATCCCGCCCGCAGAGCAGCCGATGACCGGTTTCCCATAGCTCATCGCCTCGATGAAGATCAGGCCGAACGATTCGTATCGCGACGGCGCCACGAGCACGTCGCATCCGGCATAGAGCTCCGAGCGCCGCTCCTGCGTCACGCGCCCGAGCGAGTGGACGCGGGTGCCGACGAGTGAAGGATGTGCGGCCGCGAACTCCTGCCACACGGTGCCCTCGCCATGCGAACCGGCGAGCGTGAACACGACGTCGGGGCACGCCTCGCAGAGGATCGGGAGTGCCTTGAGGAGCACATCGATGCCCTTCCGCTCGTCGAACCGGCCGACGTACAGGAAGCGGATCACGCCGGGCGTCGTGTTTGGGGTCCTCGGAGGCTCGCCGGGATCGGGCACGCCGTGCGGGACGATGGCGAACCGCGCCGGATCGTAGCCCTCGAGTTGGCTGACCAGATCGCGATGTTGCAGCGTGTGTGTCAGGAGCGCGTCACTCCGGTGTGTGACGTGCTTCTCGAGCGATGCCTGCCAGCGGTGCACGCGCGAGTGCACGGAGCCGATCGCGACCATCTGGCCCATCGTTGTCGACACACGCGTGATGATTCTCGGACGAATCTTCCTGCGAAGCGGAAACAGGGCGGGAAAGTTGAAGGCGTGCGTCTCGACAATCTCGAGCTTCAGGCGGGCGGTGGCGGCGTTGAGGGCTTGGTCGGCGGCCTTGGACGCCCAAAGGTGATGCCATAGCAGCCACAGCGGCCAGCTGAACGCCGAGCAGCGGAGCAGGATTCGCGGCGGGCTGGCGCGCACGATGTCGCAGGACCACGCGGGATTGAGGCGGGCGGCGTTTTCGCGTGCCGCATCCACTGCCATCGTGGGGTGAATGACGTGCACGCGGTGCCCCTCGGCGGCAAGGGCGTCGGCCAGGATCCGATAGTGCTGGGCGATCCCGCTGTCGGTCTTGTCGTCGAACGCGAAAAAGGACGCCAGGATTCCGATGTTCATCGTTCCATCGCCATCGCTGCGGCGGGCAAGGGACGTGTCGAATCCGGCGAGGCTGCTCATTTTGCGGGGACGAGGTCGATGCCGCCAGCCGGGCGCTGGACCATGCTGATGCCGCAGTCCCGGTCGATGGTGATCACCGGATGTCCGGCGGCGCGCAGTTCGTTGACGAATCTCGGCACGCCCATGTCCGAGCGGTAATAAGGATCACCCTTGTGCAGCTCCCAGGTCGTGTCGTGAAACACGATGACGCCGAACGGCCGGACATGGGGCGAGAACAGCTCCCAGTCCCTGCGCACGCCTTCGTAGGAGTGGTCGCCATCGATGAACAGCAGGTCGATCGGCAGCGTCCAGGCCGCCGCCGCGGCAGCGGAGTCCTTTCGGACGATCTCGACGTACGGTTCGAGCCGCATGCGGCGCAGGTTTCGCTTCAGGACGTCGAGCGTGGTTGAGCCGCGACCGTCTGTGTCGTTCCACGCGGTGTCCTGATGCGGATCGATCGCGTAGAGCCGCCCCTCGACATTCTCCCGCAATGCGAGGCCGATGTGGCAGGCCGACCAGCCGCGGGCGGTGCCGATCTCCACCGCGACGGCGGGCCGGAGCGACCGGGTGAGTCCGTGCAGCAGCCAGGCCGATTGGCCGAGTCCCGTGCTGAAACCAGCGGTGCCCAGGACATGGCGGGCGACCGCCAGGTTGAGCTGGTTCCGGATGATCCGAAGATGATGAGCGAGGCTCATGGGAGCGTTGAAACCTGCCAGTCGGCGGGCGGCCTGACCTCGCCCTGGAGCCCGTTCATGTAAGGCGGCGTCCGGGCGCCGGGCTGCACATCGACGAGCATGCAGTCGGGAGCGTAGTGGTGAAGGGCGCGTGTGTTGCTGAACGCCGCCACGTCGAGGCGATATCGCGTGGGGACGAGGTCGAGAACGGGGATCGAGAGCCGCGCCTCGTACTCCCCGGCCGCGGGGACCGGGAGGAAGCTGCCCGCGTAATCGCTGTCACAGGTCAGGATGCGGCGGCCGTCAAGCGAGCAGAAGCCGATCCCAAAGCCGGCGCCCGGAAGCCCGGTGCGCGTCCTGAACCGGATGGAGACGACGAGCGGCTCGCGATGCGTGACGGGGGTCCCGTGATTCAGGGAAACGCCGGTGATTTCGAGCGGGGAGCCGCTCTCGGGTCGCGGCGCGGAGAAGGCGGTGCCTCGCGCCGCTCCGCCTGAGCGCGACTGAAGATATCCCTCGATCGCCGCCGCCGTGGTGCCGTCGAGCCGGACCGCGCCGGCGTCCAGCAGCAGCCCGCGGCTGCAGAAGGCCGCGACGGCGCTGATGTTGTGGCTGACGAAAAGCACGGTGCGGCCCTCCTGCTTCGCGACCGACTCCATTTTCCCGAGACACTTTTCCTGGAAGGCCATGTCGCCGACGGCGAGCACCTCGTCAACGATGAGAATCTCGGGCTCCAGGTGCGCCGCGACGGCGAAGGCGAGCCGGACGTACATGCCGCTCGAGTAGTGCTTCACCGGCGTGTCGAGAAACCGTTCCACCTCCGCAAACGCGACGATCTCGTCGAACTTCCTGCGGATTTCCGCGCGCGACATGCCAAGGATGGCGCCGTTGAGAAACACGTTCTCGCGCCCGCTGAGCTCCGGGTGGAAACCTGTGCCGACCTCGAGCAGGCTGGCGACGCGTCCACGGATCGTCACCTTGCCGTTCGTGGGCTCGGTGATCCGCGAGAGCACCTTCAGGAGCGTCGATTTTCCGGCGCCGTTGCGTCCGATGATCCCGAGCACTTCCCCCCGCTGCACCTCGAACGAGATGTCGCGCAGCGCCCAGAAGTCCTCGCGCGCCGGCTTCGCTCCCTTGAGCGACCGGACCTGGCGGAACACCTGGGTGATGCGATCGCGCAGCGTCTCCTGGCGGGCAACACCGAGCCGGTATTTCTTGGCCAGCCCCTCGACGGTGATGACAGGTGAGGACATGGTCAGATGACGTCGGCGAACGTGCGTTCAGTTGAACGGAAGTACCACACCCCGGACGCCACGAGGCACGCGCCAGTGGCGGCGGAGACCGCCAGCGATCCCGGCGAAAGGCGAAAGTCGCCCTGAAGCAGGCACCAGCGGAATCCCTCGATCACGCCGGTGAGCGGATTCAGCGCCAGGATTCCGCTCCAGCTGTGCAGCGTGTCGGCGCGGTAGCCCACGGGCGTGGCGAACACCCCGACCTGAAGCAGGAACGGGACGATGAACCGGAAGTCGCGGTACTTGACCGTCAACGCCGTGAGCCAAAGCCCTGCGCCGAGCGCAATCACCAGCGCCGCCGCGACGAAAAGGGGAAGGAACACCACGTGCCATCCCGGCAGGAAGCCGAACCACACGGCCATGACCGCATAGAGGACGAGCACGATGGCAAAGTCGACGAGAGCGACGGCGAGTGACGCGAGCGGAACGATCAGGCGCGGGAAGTAAACCTTTGAGACGAGGTGCGCATTCCCGACGAGACTCGCGCTCGATCCCGAGAGTGCCGAGGAGAAGAGCTGCCACGGCAGGAGGCCCGACATCACGAGCAGCGGGTATGCCTCGGCGGGGATGCTGCCCGACGGCATGTTGGCGAGCTTCTTGAAGACGAACGTGAACAGCACCATCGTCACCACCGGCTGGATCAACGCCCAGGCCGCGCCGAGCACCGCCTGCTTGTAGCGGACCTTCACATCGCGCCAGGCGAGAAAGTAGAGGAGTTCCCGGTACTGCCAGAGGTCGCGCCAGTAGTGTCGCGTCGAGCACCGGGCTTCGAGAACGACGGCGGGAAGTTCCGTGGCGGCGCTGGCTGTCGTGTCATTCATCCGGCAAGGAGTTCGTTGAGCCGTGTCTTGAAATGCGCAAACGAGAATTCGCGGGCACGCGCCAGGATCGCTTGTTCGTCCCACGGGCGTCTCAAGGCCGACACTGCGGCCGAGGCGATCGCTGCAACGTCCCCGTATTCGACAAGGACGCCGGTGTCGGGCGTGATGACTTCGGGGATGCCACCGGCCCGGGCGCCGAGGCACGGCCGCCCATGCGCCATCGCCTCCAGAAACACGAGGCCGAAGCCTTCCTTCCTGCTGGGAAGCGCGAACAGCCGGCAGTTGCGCATTTCGGCCGCGAGCGTCGCGTCGTCGACATACCCCGGGAAGTCGATCGCTGCGCCCATGCCCAGGTTGTCGCGGAGGCGCTCGAGTCGGGGAACATCGTCACCGCGCCCGATGATTCTCATGGTGGCGTTCGGGATCGCGGAACGAATCGCCGGCATGGCCTCGATCATGTGCTGGACGCCCTTGTAGCGGTCGACGTACGTGAGCCGCGTCACGATGAGGATCACCGGATCGCAGTCGGCGAGGGGGCGGCCCGCCTCGATTTCAAAGAAGGGATCCAGCGCGTTGTGCAGGACAACGGTGCGTTCGGGCGGCAGTTCACAATTCCTGAGCAGTTCGCGCCGCGTGTAGTCGCTCACGCACAGGATTCGCTCGGCACCGCGGAGCGCGGCGCGCTCGAGCCGGGTGAAGGGGCGCCACACCTCGATTCCGTGCGCGACGAGATAATACCGCAGGTTGGCGTTCAGCTTCCGTGCCGCCCAGGCGATGGGGAGCTGCCGGATGTGTCCGCACACCATCGTCTGCGTGTCCCGCGAGAGTCGGACCGCCTCGCGGACAAAACGCGCCTTGCTGCGGGCGGCCGCGCGCCATTCGTCCAGGCTGCCGTTCAGCCGGGCACGAGCGGCAACGCCGTCGGTGACGCGGTCGTTCAGCGCAAGAAGACGCACGCTGGCGCCGTCATCCTTGGTCTCGCAGAGCGCCTTCACGTAAAGCTGCAGGATGCGCGGAATCCCGCCCTCCGACGCATAGATCTCCGGCGCGAGCAGCAGAGTGTTCCTGCGTCGTCCGCTGTCCGGCCGTCCGGCGTCGGCGATCGGGATCGGCGCGGGTTCCGGCGCTGGCGCGAACGCGGGTGCGCGGCGGTTCGCGAAGGCGATCAGCACGGCAAGGCTCCAGATGCGCGACCACTCGCGCGTGTCGTTTCGTCCGAGGAAACCCTGCCACAGCGGCCTGACGGCGTCGGTTGCGAACAGCCCGCTCCGGCTGATGCTGCCGGTCGCGAAGGTCTCCTCGAGAAACGGCCGCAGCTCGCGTTTCATCCATTTCGCGAACGGCAGGGTGAACCCGCGCTTCGCCCTGCCGGCCAGCTCGGCGGGAATCAGGTCGGCAACGGCCTCGTAGAGCGAAGCCTTCCGGCGGGTGGGCGAGCGCCGCGGCTGCCGCCAGAGCCACTCGATGAGCCGGCGATCGACAAAGGGCACGCGCAGCTCCAGCGAATGCCGCATGCTCATGACGTCGCTGTCACGCAGCAGCACATCCGCCATGTAGGTCCTGAGCTCCCAGGCGCTCACGATCTCGCAGGACGTCGCACCCTCGAGTTCGGCGTCGAGCAGCGTGTGGCAGGGGTGCAGCGGATCGAGCGCCCCGATGCCGGCGGCGACCTCGCGGCTCAGCAGCGCGCGGCGGCCGACCTCGGAGAATACGCGCCTCTGCAGCGAGGCGACGTCGTTGATCGTCCGTGCGTACTCCAGGACGTCGGCGATCTTCCGCTGCCGGGTGTCGCCCTTCCTCAGCCGGCGCACGCAGCTCCGCCTCACAAACCCGGGCAGGCCCGACCACAGCGGAAGCCAGCGCGCGAGCCTCGGGGTGTCATGGAACGATGGATATCCGCCGAAAAGCTCGTCGCCGCCGAGACCCGAGAGGGCGACGGTCACCCCGCCGGCGCGCGCGACCTTGCTGGCGTAGAACGTGTTCACGCCGTCGCCGGTCGGCTGGTCGAGGGAACCGAGCAGCGTCTCGATGTCGTTCGCCACTTCGCGACCGGTGACCACGTAGGTCTGGTGCCGGGCTCCGAAATGCTTTGCGACGGCCTCCGCCCTTGCCGCCTCGGAATACTCCGTCTCCTCGAA